>JAZSJB010000046.1:0-31242 GCA_045534105.1 Lawsonibacter sp.
CATTGATCCCCTTGACCTGTCCCATCTCAATGGATTTCCCCCCCCCCGCCCGGGCGGCCTTTTTCAAATCAAGACTGTCCGCCACAGGAATGACAAAAACATAGATATTTTTGGCCGCACCCCGGGCAACCAGCGTTTTAAACACGCACTCCGTGTCCTGACCCACGGTGCGGGCCACGGTCACCCCGTCCACCGCCACCCCCTCCTCATGCTCGTAGGTGTGGGCGGTATAGGCGACCCCCTTTTGCTCCAGTATGCGCATGACGTTGGTTTTTTCCTCTTTTTGCTTTGCCATGCTCTCACCTCGTTACAGGCTGACCCCTGCCATAGCCAGCAAAGCAAGGATCAGAATATGGGCCGGATAGAACGCATAGCCAAAATACTGCCACTTCTTCCCGCCCGGTCCCCGCTGTCCGTTATACAGCCAGATGGGGATCAGCGCCAGCAGAGCAAATGCCTGTTGAGGTATCCAAACCTCTGCGCCCCAAAGGGTCAGCACATAACTCATGCCGCCTATCAGTTCCAAGTTGATATAGGCCATCGCGGCCAGTTCCAGCACCCAACCAAAAGGTATCTTCCCCGCCAGCCAGAACACCAGCACGGTGATAACACCATAGCCGTAGTAATCCACAAAGGTAATAAAGCCCAGTCCATAGCCAAGACAGCCGGCAAACACGGCCACCAGCAGCCCTTGCCACCGGCTCCGTTCCCAAGTCTTGTCCACCATTCGCAGGAGAAGAAGGGACAGGCAGAAGGTAAACATCACATTCTGATGGAATGGGTTGATCAGCCCACCCCCGGTCATCAGGTTAAAGGGGATCTCGCTGATCAGTGCAAAGAGGAACATGCGCTTGAGATAGCGTTTGAAATTTCCAGTATGCCGGTAGCCCTCCGCCACAAGGAATGCAAACAGAGGAAAGGCCAGCCGCCCCGCGCAGGTCAGCCATTGGTGGTCAAAGGCAGTGGTCCAGCAGATGTGGTCCAGAAGCATCAGGAACATGGCCAACGCTTTCAGCGTTGTTCCGTTCATTTTGACCCCTGTTCCGGTCATGACCGCACTCCCCTTTCATTATAATTATTTCTCCCCCCGCAGGCGGATGATCTGATCACGCAGATTGGCAGCCAGTTCAAACTCCAGCATTTTTGCGGCCTCTTTCATAGCCTTTTCCAGACGGGCAATTTCTGCCGCCCGTTCCTGTTTGGTCATGGCCTTGCCCGTACCACGGCGCTGGTTGTCATCCTCCGATACACCGGACACCTCCAGCAGTTCCCGCACGGACTTGATCACCGTCTTTGGCACAATTCCGTTGGCTTTGTTAAAGGCATCCTGCTTCTCCCGGCGGCGAGCGGTCTCATCTATGGCCCGGCGCATGGAGGGAGTAATGGCATCGGCGTACATAATGACTTTGCCTTCCGCATTACGGGCCGCACGGCCAATGGTCTGGATGAGAGAGGTCTCACTGCGCAGGAAGCCCTCCTTATCCGCATCCAGAATAGCTACAAGGGATACTTCGGGCAGGTCAAGGCCCTCACGCAGCAGGTTGATGCCCGCCAGAACATCGAATGTACCTAAGCGCAGATCACGGATGATCTCCATACGCTCAATGGTGTCAATGGCATGGTGCATATAGCGCACCCGAATTCCGATGTTCTGCAGATAGGCGGTCAGATCCTCCGCCATTTTCTTGGTCAGGGTGGTAACCAGCACCCGCTCCTTTCGGGCTGTGCGTTGGTTGATCTCCCCGATGAGATCGTCGATCTGCCCCTCCACCGGGCGCACCTCCACCTCCGGGTCCAGAAGGCCGGTGGGACGGATGACCTGCTCCACGATCTGGCCGGAACGGGTGCGCTCATATTCGCCGGGAGTGGCGGAGACATAGACGATTTGGTGCACACGCTCCTCAAACTCGTCAAACTTCAGCGGACGGTTGTCAAATGTGCAGGGCAGACGGAAACCATACTCCACCAGACTGTTCTTTCTGGCCCGGTCTCCGTTATACATGGCACGGACCTGAGGCAGAGTCACATGGCTTTCGTCAATGAACAGGACGAAGTCGTCCGGGAAGTAGTCCAAAAGCGTGTGGGGCGGCGAACCAACCGGCCGCCCCTCGATAACACGGGAATAGTTTTCAATGCCGGAGCAATAGCCCAGCTCCTGCATCATCTCCACATCGTACATGGTACGCTGTTTCAGCCGCTGGGCCTCCACCAGTTTGCCATTGTCCTCGAAAAAGGCCACCCGCTCCTCCAGCTCCTTGTAAATCTGCTGAACGGCGGCATCCATCTTCTCCTTGGGGGTAACGTAGTGGGTGGCAGGCCAGACCGGTACATTGATTAGTCTACGCACAGGAGCGCCGGTAACCACATTCACTTCACTGACGCGGTCGATCTCATCTCCAAAAAATTCAATGCGCAGGGCGGTGTCCTTCCAGTAGGCCGGCCAGATTTCCACCGTATCTCCCCGCACCCGGAACATATTGCGCTCCCACGCAATGTCGTTGCGCTCATAGCGGATATCCACCAGTTTTTTCAACAATTCCTCAATTTTGATCTGCATGCCCACGCGCAGAGAGACCATCATCTTGGCAAAGTCCGCCGGTTCTCCCAATCCGTAGATACAGGACACGGAGGACACCACGATCACATCCCTGCGCTCCATAAGGGAGGCAGTAGCGGAGATACGCAAACGGTCGATCTCGTCATTGATGGAAGAATCCTTTTCAATGAAGGTGTCCGTGTGAGGAATATAGGCCTCAGGCTGGTAGTAGTCATAGTAAGAAACGAAATACTCCACCGCGTTATCGGGGAAGAACTCCCGGAACTCCGCACACAACTGGGCGGCCAGGGTCTTGTTGTGGGCCAGCACCAGCGTGGGCCTCTGTATTTTTTCAATGATCTTGGCCATGGTAAAGGTCTTGCCCGAGCCGGTCACACCCAACAGGGTCTGCTCATCCAGCCCCATCTCAATACCCTGCGCCAGTGCATCAATGGCCTGTGGCTGGTCGCCCGCGGGCTGATAGTCGGATACCACTTTGAAATCCGGCATAATCCTCCCCTCCCTTCTATGGAGTATACCCCATTATAACAGAACATTTGTTCGACTTCAAGGATAAATTATGATTTACAGTATCATGCTATCCTTCATGGACACCATGTCATCATCACAGAACACCACATGATCCAGCAATTTAATGCCGATGGGTTCCAGCACCTGCTTGAGATAGCGTGTGGTAGCACAATCCTCGTTGGAAGGGATGGCGATTCCGCTGACATGATTATGGGCCAGAATTACAGCGCTGGCCCGCAGGCTCATGGATTCTTCCGTAATGCGGCGGGTAGTCACCTCAGCGGCATTGATACTGCCCTCGGTGATCTTGCGCACCCCCAGCACCTTGCGTTTTCCGTCCAGACAAAGCACATAGACCATCTCGTTGCGGGCACCAAAGAAATATGGTTCCAGCACCTCCCGCACCCGGGCGGAACAGTCTACAATATCACCCACACTGCTCCGGCTGGCCACATAACGACCACACAGGCCGGGGATCATGCGCAGCAGCAGGGCGGTGTGTTCCCCTACCCCGGGCACGGCGCACAAATCTTCCACCGATGCATCCAGCACCCCGGCCAGAGAGCCAAACCGCTCCATCAACCGATGGGCCAGTACATTGGTGTCTCCCTGGGGGATGGCGTAAAAGAGCAGCAACTCCAGCACCCGGTGTTCCGGAAAAGAATCGAGACCACGCCGGAGAAATTCCTCTTTGACCCGGCTGCGGTGTCCGGCGTGCAGATTTCCTTCTTTCTTCGGCATGGTCTCACCCTCTTTCTGTCTGTTTTTATTAGGCTTTAGGGCCGTATTCCGCCAGATAGGCCTCCATTTTGCCCCTCATCTCGTCGTCAATATACACCTTGCCGTCCACAGGGCGGTTGTGGAGATAGGCAATAATATCGCGCACGGTAACGATGGGATATACTTGAATTCCATACTCACGGCGCAGTTCATCCAGCGTGGTGCAGTCGCCGGTACCCCGCTCCATGCGGTCCACGCTGACGAACAGGGCCTTCAGGTTGACCTTGGCCACGTGCTTAAACAGTTCAATGGTCTCACGCACGGCGGTACCGGCGGTGACTACGTCCTCCACGATGGCGATGTCATCCCCGTCCTGAGGCTTGTACCCCACCATGGAACCGCCTTCACCGTGGTCCTTGGCTTCCTTGCGGTTGAAGCAGTAGGGCAGGTCACGCTCGTAGTTGCGGTACAGAGAGGCCGCGGCGGTCACCGCCAGCGGAATGCCCTTGTAGGCCGGGCCGAACAGGGCAGTGATGCCCTCAGGCAGATTTTCCTGGATGCAGGCGGCGTAGTAGTCTCCCAGTCGGGCGGCCTGCGCCCCGGTTTTGTAGTTGCCGGTGTTAATAAAGTAAGGAGTCTTGCGGCCGCTCTTGGTGGTAAAGTCACCGAAGGTCAGCACCCCGGAACGCACCATAAAGGTAATAAATTCTTCCTGATAAGTCGTCATGGCAAGTGACCTCATTTCCTTTGATTTTCCGTGAGAATTCCCCTCACCGGAATTTGTCGCCCAATATTATATCATTTCTCCCCCCTTCTTACAAGGAAATGCCCCGTATTTTTCCGTTTATTTCCCTTTGAAAATGGCAGTCTAAACATTTTCTTAATCCCTTCTTCCCTTTACTCCCCTCTTTTTCCTTGCTATAATGAGCATAAAGAACAGGAGGCCATTATGCATCTACACACAACGATTGAAAAAGCCACACGCAGTTTCTCCCCCATTCCTGTCTGGCTGAAAAACACACTGATCACATTTCTCCTGCTTTCTTTGGCATACTTTGCCAGTTCGGTCCTGCTGCGTCACACCGGCGCAGAAAATAATTCCGCGCTGGTGTTTACCCTCGCCGTAGCCTGTGTCTCCCTGCTGTGTGAGGGTTATATGTCGGGAATCATCGCATCTCTACTCAGCGCCGTTGCCATCAACTACTTTTTTATGTACCCCTTCTCTCAGTTCACCCTGTCTTTCAGCGGCTATCCGGTCGCTTTTATCAGTTTTTTGTGCATCGCCTGCATTGTCTCCGCCTTGACCTCCCGTGTCAAGTTTCAGGCAGCGGACGCCATCCGCAGAGAACAGCGCACCAAGGCGCTTTATGAACTGAACCAAAAACTCACAGAGGAAAAACGGCAAATCGAACTGGAGGCCGCCCAGGAATCCATCCGCACCAATATCCTGCGCGCCGTCTCCCACGATCTGCGCACCCCCCTCACCGCCATTTCCGGTGCCGCGTCAGTACTTATGGAGAGCGGACGGGTCCAGTCCCCACAGAACGTCTACCTCGTTCAGGATATCAAGGACAATGCCGATTGGCTCACCGCCATGGTGGAAAACCTGTTGTCCATCACCAGAATGCAGCAAAACGACATGCAGCTGACCAAAACACCTGAAGTGTTGGAAGAAGTTGCGGGAGACGCTCTTATAAAAACCCGCAAACGCTTTCCAGACTATCATATCGCGCTGTCCCTGACCGATGAGCTGCTTATTCTGCCCATGGAACCCATGCTCATCACTCAGGTCATTATGAATCTGCTGGAAAATGCCATCCGCCACTCCGGCGACCGGGAGCACATCGAGTTGTCTCTCTCCCGTCGTGAAAATTGGGCCGTTGTTACAGTAAGTGACCGCGGCTGCGGTATTCCTCCAAAAACGCTACAAGATATCCAAAATGGCCGTCAGCTCCCTCTGGACCGCTCAGGGGATGCCTCCCGCGGTATGGGCATTGGGCTTTCTGCCTGCCAGGGCATCATTCATGCCCATGGCGGACACTTTTTCGCGGACAACCGACCGGAGGGCGGCGCGGTGTTCCGCTTTGAACTCCCCTTGGAAACGGAGGTAGAAGAACATGTCGGATAAGCGCGTCATTCTTGTGGTGGAGGACGAAAAAGCCATCAGCAATTTTATCTGCCGTGCCCTGACTGTAAATGAGTATCGCCCCATCACCGCTGCCTCTGCCAAAGAGGCAGTCGCCCTCTTCTTCGCCCACCGCCCGTCTCTGGTGCTGCTAGATCTGGGTCTGCCTGATCAGGATGGCATGGATCTGCTGGCAGAGCTCAAGGAACTCTCCACACACACTCCCATCATCGTCGTCTCTGCCCGTGACCGGGAGTCGGAAAAGGTCCGGGCTCTGGACATGGGTGCGGATGACTACATCACCAAGCCTTTCGGCGTATCCGAGCTACTGGCCCGCATCCGGGCCACCCTGCGTCACGCCGATCGCCTGCTTCAGATCCAGGACCACACCCGGGAATCCTACCAGGTAGGGGACCTGCTGGTGGATGTCCGCCGCCACCAGGTCTTTATAAGCGGCAGCGAGATCCACTTCACCCAAAACGAGTTCAAAATTCTGGAGCTGCTCTGTCTCCACGCAGGCAAAGTGCTTACCTATGACTTTATTATCGACCATGTCTGGGGGGCCTACGGCGGCAGCAGCAACCAGATCCTGCGGGTCCACATGGCTAATATCCGCCGCAAACTCAAAGAAAACCCCTCCGACCCAAAATATATCCTCACCGTTCTGGGCATCGGCTACCGGATGCTGGAGGATAACTAAAACCGTTTTCCCCAAAGAAAATTCCCGCGCAGCTCCCAATGAGTTGCGCGGGAATTTCCGCATTTTTAAACAAATAGGCACAGGATCGAAGAAATAATACCACACAAACAGATGGCAATGCTGCTCATAGCCCCCTGTATTTCACCAAGCTCCATCGCCTTGGTGGTACCCAAGGCGTGGCTGCACGCTCCGATTGCCAGCCCCTCCGCCACCGGGTCCTTCACCCGGAACACCTTTGCGAACAGGGGGGCGAAAATGGCACCGGACAATCCGGCCACCACCACTCCAGCGGCGGCAATGCCTGCTATCCCGCCCTTACTCTCGGCAATGCCGATGGCGATGGCGGTGGTGCAGCTTTTAGGCATCATGGACATGGTAAGGGCATGATCGATCCCAAACAGGCCGCACAGACCCAGGATGCTAAAAATGCTGGTGGCGCTGCCCACAAAGCAGCCGATGAGCACAGGAATAAAATACTCCCCCAACACCTTGCGTTGGTTATAGATATTGAATGCCAGCACCACAGTCACCGGCCCCAGAAGCATTTTGATAAAATCCCCGCCTACAGCGTACCGCTCATAGGGAATGCCTGTCAGCACCAGAAACAGGATGATGCCACCCGCGGCAAAAATCATCGGGTTGCACAGCACGCTGCCCGTCTTCCTGCGCACCCAGCAGCCAAAACACCATGCGGCAGCGGACAGCGCCAGGCCAAAGAACGGCGTAGCAGTTATCACATCAAGCATCCTGCCCTGCCCCCTTTTCTCCGCGCCGGCGCAGAGCCATGATCCCCTGCACCGTCCACGCCGTAGTGAGATAGACCAGCGGCGTGGTCAGCAGGCAGATCCCCAAAAAGGCCAGCAGCTGAGGTCGGATCAGTTCGTACTGCTGCATCACACTGACACAGGCCGGAACAAATACAAAAGCCATGTTCGCCATAAAAAACTCCGTGACCCGCTGAATGTGCCGGGTCTTGATCACCCCAGTGAACAAAAGGACCATCAGCAGGAGCAGCCCGATCACACTGGCAGGAAACTGCACCGGAAGCAGGGCCGCGATGACCTCGCCTGCAAGGCAGATCCCGAAGATCAGCGCCAGTTCCGCAATAACACTCATTGATACCGCACTCCTTGTCAACCCCAGATCATGGTTGCAAAATAGTCCTCGGGCACTTCCGCGCGGCGAATCAGACGGGTAGAGCCGTCCGGCTGCAGCAGCACCTCCGCCGAGCGCAGCCGCCCATTGTACTGGTAGCCCATGGCATGGCCGTGAGCACCCGCATCATGAATGACCAGCAGGTCGCCCTTGTCAATGCGGGGCAGCATGCGGTCAATGGCAAACTTGTCACAGTTTTCGCACAGGGCACCAGTCACATCATACTTGTGGTCACAGGGTTCATTCTCCTTGCCCATGACGGTGATGTGGTGATACGCACCGTAGATGGCAGGACGCATCAGGTTGGCGGCACAGGCATCCACACCGATATACTCTTTATAGGTGTGCTTCTCATGGGTGGCCCGGGTGACCAGCACTCCGTAGGGAGCCAGCATAAAGCGGCCCAGCTCGGTGCAGATGGACACATCACCCATCCCCGCAGGGACAAGCACCTCTTCATAGGCCTTGCGCACCCCCTCGCCAATGACCGCGATGTCGTTGGCACTTTGCTCCGGACGGTAGGGCACGCCCACGCCGCCGGATAGGTTGATAAAGGTGATGTGACATCCCGTCTCCTCCTTCAGTTCCACCGCCAGCTGGAACAGAATGCGGGCCAAAGCGGGATAATAGTCGTTGGACAGGGTGTTGGAGGCCAGGAATGCGTGGATTCCGAATTCCTCCGCACCCAGCGCCTTCAATCGTTTATAGGCCTCAGAGATCTGGGCACGGGTCATGCCGTACTTGGCATCTCCCGGGTTGTCCATAACCTGAAACCCCTCTTTGCTCTCTCCCAAGGTAAACACGCCGCCGGGATTGAATCGGCAACAGATTTTTTTAGGAATATAGCCGATGGTGTCCTTCAAAAAATCAATGTGGGTGATATCGTCCAGATTGATGGTGGCTCCCAGTTCGGCGGCCAGCTTGAACTCCTCCGCTGGGGTATCGTTGGATGAGAACATGATCTCCCCACCCTTGAACCCGCACCGGTCGGACATGATCAGTTCAGTCAGGGATGAGCAGTCGGTGCCGCATCCCTCCTCACGCAGGATCTTCAAAATCTGGGGGTTGGGAGTTGCCTTCACTGCAAAATACTCTTTAAAACCGGGGTTCCACGCAAAAGCACGGTTCAGCGCACGGGCATTTTCCCGAATTCCCTGTTCATCGTAGAGATAAAACGGGGTAGGGTATTCCCCCGCGATCTTCTCTAACTGCTGTTTCGTTACAAAGGTTTTTTTCATAGTTCCGTCACTCCTAAAAAAGGAAATCGTTTTAAGTGTAACGATTTTACAGGAAATTGTCAATTCTCAAAAAACATATTTTCCACTTGCATACCAATCCGCATTCTGGTATGATGATAACAATCGAAGGAGGGATAAAAATGTCGTTTGAGATGTGCACACATGTCATTTCTGCGGCACATTATTCCCTTTTTCCCGCGGCAATCACGTTTGGGTGATTGTCTTTTTTTATGTGATCTGATGCCCCATAACGGGCAGATCAAAAAAAGAAAGGGAGAGAAATACAATGAACAACGAAGCTATCCGCGACGCACGCCAGCTGGGCATTCCCAAGATGCTCATCCTGGGTCTGCAGCACATGTTCGCCATGTTCGGCGCCACTATTCTGGTCCCCATTCTGGTCCAGAGCTACGGCCTGCCCCTGAACATCCAGACTACCCTGTTCTTTGCCGGTGTGGGCACTCTGTTCTTCCACATCTGCGCCAAGATGAAGGTACCCGCATTCCTGGGCTCCTCCTTCGCCTTCCTGGGCGGCTTTGCCACCATGGGCAGCATGACCTCCGGCATTTATGAGAATATGCCCGCCGAGGAAAAGCTGGCCTACGCTCTGGGCGGCGTGGTTATCGCCGGTCTTGTGTACCTGGTCCTGGCCGCCATCATCAAGGCTGTCGGCGTGAAGAAGGTCATGCGCTTCCTGCCCCCCGCTGTGACCGGCCCCATCATCATCTGCATCGGCCTGTCTCTGGCCCCCTCCGCCGTGACCAACGCCTCCACCAACTGGCTGCTGGCTCTGATCGCTCTGGCCACCATCGTGATCTTCAACATCTGGGGCAAGGGTATGTTTAAGATCATCCCCATCCTCATGGGCGTGGTCATCTCCTACGTGGCCGCCATCATCATGAATGCCTGCGGTATGACCAACGCTGACGGCTCCGCTATCCTGAACTTCGCCGGTGTGGCCTCCGCCAACTGGGTGGGCCTGCCCCCCTTCACTCTGGCCAAGTTTGACATCACCGCCATTCTGGTCATGGCTCCCATTGCCCTGGCCACCATGATGGAGCATATTGGCGATATGTCCGCCATCTCCGCCACCACTGAGCAGCCCTTTATGCAAGATCCCGGCCTGCACCGCACCCTGATCGGCGACGGTCTGGCCACCTCCCTGTCCGCCATGTTCGGCGGCCCCGCCAACACCACCTACGGCGAGAACACCGGCGTGCTGGTCCTGTCCAACGTCCACGATCCCAAGGTCGTTCGTCTGGCTGCCTTGTTTGCCATCGTGTTGGGCTTTATCCCCAAGATGGCTGAAGTCATCGGTTCCATGCCCTCCGCTATCGTGGGCGGCGTGTCCTTCATCCTGTACGGTATGATCTCCGCCATCGGCGTGCGCAACATCGTGGAGAACAAGGTGGACTTCACCAACTCCCGCAACCTGATCATCGCCGCCGTCATCCTGGTGTGCGGTCTGGGCTTCTCCGGCGGTCTGACCTTCACCGTGGCCAGCACTCCCATCACCCTGACCGGTCTGGCCATCGCCGCTATTGCCGGTGTCGTTCTGAACGCCATCCTGCCCGGCAACGACTATGAGTTCGGCGCCAATCCCGACGGCGACCAGAACCGCGGCATCCATCACTGATCAATTAGTATGATCAAAACATCCCCGGCGCGGCATTGCCGCGCCGGGGATGTTCTCATGTGTGTAAATTATGATTGGTCAAAAAAGAGGCAGGACCTACGTCCTGCCTCTTTCTATATCCGTTTTTCTCAACGCTTCTTGTTAAAGATCCGCTCCAGAATATCCCAGTCGTCATCGGTAACAGAGGGCTTTTCCTCCACCGCAGGTTCCTCCGCAGCAACCGGAGTCTCCACCGCAGACGCAGCAATGGGCGCATCTTCTGTCAAAGGAGTGGGGGCAGCTACGGGAGCGGCCACAGGCGCAGCCTGTTCCTCCACCTTGGCCTTGGCCTCGGTATAAGGCTCACTGGGCAAAGTGCCCGCATCCTCGTCAAAGCCGGTTGCGATAACCGTGACACGGATCTCATCCTCCAGCGTCTCGTCAAAGGCGGCACCGAAGATGATGTTGGCATCGGGGTGAGCGGCCTCCTGCACCAGATTGGCGGCAGTCTCCACCTCTTCCAGGCCGATGTCCATAGAACCGGTAACGTTGATCAGCACGCCCCGGGCACCGTTGATAGAGGTCTCCAGCAGGGGGCTGGAGATAGCCATGCGGGCAGCTTCCTCCGCCTTGCCCTTGCCGGCGGCACGGCCAACGCCCATGTGGGCACGTCCCGCGTCCTTCATGACGGCTGTCACGTCGGCAAAGTCCAGGTTAATGAAGCCGGTATTCTTAATGAGGTCGGAAATGGACTGAACTGCCTGCTGCAGCACGTCGTCCGCGATCTCAAAGGCATTGAGCATGGTGATCTTCTGATCGGTGGCCAACTTGAGCCGCTCATTGGGGATGATGACCAGGGAGTCCACTTTGCCCTTAAGCTCCTTGATGCCTTCCTCCGCACGCATCATGCGGCGGCTGCCCTCGAAACGGAAGGGTTTGGTGACCACGCCTACGGTGAGCACGCCCATCTCCTTGGCAATGTCGGCCACAATGGGAGCCGCGCCGGTACCCGTACCGCCGCCCATGCCCGCGGTGATGAACACCATGTCCGCGTCCTCAAGGGCTTTGGAGATCTGGGTGCGGTTTTCCTCAGCAGACTTGCGGCCCACCTCGGGATCAGAGCCGGCGCCCTGACCATTGGTCAGCTTTTCACCGATCTGGATCTTGTAGGTAGCGCTGGAAACCGCCAGCGCCTGCTTATCCGTGTTGACTGCGATAAAGTCCACATTCTTGGTGCCCGTGCGAACCATGCGGTTAACCACATTGTTTCCGCCGCCACCCACGCCAACTACCTTAATGTTGACTACGCCGCTGTCATGACCCATGTCCAATTCGAAACCCATCGTTGCTCCTCCTAAGTAAAAGTGGGTGCTTCCAAACAACAAGTCCTTGGGGAAACACCCCCACCTAATATCCCATATTTAGTACATTGTATCTCTCTTTTTTCATCAGGTCAAGAGGGCAAAACGATTTTCCCCACACTTTTCCTGCCTTTTTCCGTCGATTTTGTCACGTGGGGCTGAAAACCACGGTGTAATCCTTTACTGTCAGATCCAAATTACCCGTTTCATACTCCTCCAAAGTGGCCACAGCCTTATCCATGGCACCCAGCAGGTAATTGAAATCCGCATTGACCGGCAGCTTTACGGTAAAGCGGCCATCGTAATCCATGAAAATGCGGGACGCAGAGGTCATATCGATCCAGGTCACCTTTTCCAGCATACCACACTGATCCAGGCCCTGGAGCAGTGCCAGTAGCCCTTCACTGCGTGCCTGCTGTTCCTCCCGCACCACCAGAGACGATCCGGTCTCCGGCTGCACGGCATTGAGTCCGTCCACACGGATCACACCGGTGTCCCCGATCTCCACAAGCTCCAACACCTTGCCGGACTTGTTGATGAGCCACTCACCCTGCTCACCTGCCAGCCGGGCCGCCGCCTGACATTCTGTCACCGTAAGGATCAGAGTGTCCGGCCAACCCCGGCGGATATTCACACCCTCCACATAGGGCAGCTGGCGGCGAATCCGGCGCGCTGTGTCAAACTTGTTCATTCCAAACAGATTATCCCCCTGAACGATGCCGGAGGCGTCAATGACCTGCTGTGCACTGTAGCGCACATTGCCCGCCACCACCATCTCCTCCACCCGAAAAAAGACGGTGCCGCCCATCACTACAGCCACAACCAAAGCGATCACGGCCAGCACTTTATAGAAGAAGCCAAAGCGTCCTTTTTTTCGGTACCGTCTGCGGTTGTGTCTGGTCGGTGACATGGCGCACCTTCTTTCTATAGGTTCTTTCTGTAAATTTCGGCTCCCAGCCGACTCAGTGCCAGTTCCAGGTGGTCGTAGCCCCGGTCGATGTGGTGCAGTTCACCCACCCGACTGGTCCCTTCGGCAGCCAGAGCGGCCACCACCAAAGCCGCCCCTCCCCGCAGATCGGTGCTGTATACGCAGGCCTCATGCAAAGGCGCGCCCCGCACGATGGCTGTGCGTCCGACCAGCCGGATATCTGCTCCCATGCGTGCCAACTCGCTCACATGGCGGTAGCGGCTTTGAAATATATTTTCCTCAAATACCGTTTCCCCTCGGCCGCTGGCAAGAGCGGCCATGACCACTGCCTGCGCATCGGTAGGAAAGCCGGGATATGGTGCGGTCCGGACCGGACGCACCCCGTTCATCGGCCCTTCGCCCCGAAGGAAAACGCTTTTTTCTCCTCGCTGCAGGCGGCAGCCTGCCTCTTCCAGTACGTCCAGCACTGTGGACAGGTGGTTTGGACATACGCCGGTCAGTTCCACCTCTCCTCCCGCCGCCCCTACAGCGGACAGGTAAGTAGCGGCTACAATGCGGTCCCCCATCACGGTATGGTCCGCCGCCCTGAGCTGCCGGGCCCCCTGTACAACAATAGTACTGCTGCCCGCGCCCCGCACATTGGCTCCTAAGGCGTTCAGAAAGGCCTGCAGATCTTCGATCTCAGGCTCCCGGGCGGCCCCGGTGATGACAGTCTCCTCCGCAGCTGCACAGGCCGCCAGCATGGTGTTTTCCGTGGCGCCCACGCTTGGAAAGGGCAAACGGACCTCGCCGCCCCGCAGCCCCTTTGGTGCGTGGCAGTACAGCACCCCGTTGTCCTCCCGGATCACTGCCCCCAGTCTGCGCAAGGCATCCAGATGCAGATCAATGGGCCGTGGTCCCAACTCACACCCGCCTGGATAGGATATCTGCGCCTGGCCAAGCCGGGCCAGGATGGCCCCTAAAAAGATGACGGAAGACCGCATTTCACGCATCAGGTGCTCCGGGATGACACCCCGATCCACGCCGGCCGCATCCACCGTCACAGTGCCCTCTTCCCGCCGCACCTTACACCCCAGCTCCCGCAGGATGGCCAGTGTGGCCGTTACATCGGACAAATCCGGACAGTTGCGGATCACGCACTCGCCCGGCACCAGAATGCAGGCCGCCAGAATGGGCAGGACGCTGTTTTTGGCCCCGTGGACCGCAAGACTACCGGACAGGCGCCGGCGGCCGGTAATTTCAAAAAAACTCATGGGATAGCCTCCAGACCTCTCGTATTCAGGCTATCCTATGCCGCTTTGGTCGTTTTGGTTTATCTTCTCACCGTATCAGTTCCAGCAGCACACGGTATATGGCTTCCCCCGCATCGGGCACAGCTGCGGCGTTGAGTGAACGGACCATGCCGTCCCTGCGCTTTTGATCCGCGATCAGGGCTGAAACGGTATCAAAAAGCACCTTGCCACCGCAATCCTTTTCCAGCAGCACCACCGCGCCCCCCTGCTGTTCCAGCACCCGGGCATTCTTCTCCTGATGGTTTGCCGTCACATTGGGAGAGGGCACAAGGACGCTGGGCTTTGCAATGGCGGTCAATTCCGAAATGGTAGACGCACCTGCCCGGCACAGCACCACATCCGCAGCCGCCATCACAAGGGGCATGTCATAGATATATTCCCGCACCTGCAGGTCTCCCTGCCGGGCATCTACGCCCCGCGCATCCAGTGCATCCATCACACGCTGATAATCCCGGCCCGCACCATGGATATGGTGGAAGGGAGTCCCCTCCTTCTGCTCCAGGGCCATAAGCTCCACCGTCTGGTCATTCATCACCCTGGCCCCCAGAGACCCCCAGTAGGACAACAGCACAGGCCGCTCATCCGCCAGACCCAGCTGTTGTCTGGCCTGCGCCTTGGTATAGCGGAAAAAGTCTCCACGCACTGGAGTGCCGGTAACGACAACTTTCTCCGGGTCATCATAGTGGGCCCGGCTGGCTTCAAAGCCGACCATCACCCGGTCCACCACCTTGGAAAGCGTCTTGGTGGTCAGCCCCGGAACCGCGTTGGACTCGTGAACGGCGGTGGGGATACCCCGCTTTGCCGCCTGTTTTACCACGGGATAGGAGGCGTAGCCCCCTGTGCCTACCACCAGGTCGGGCTTAAACTCGTCCAGAATCCGCCCGGCCTGCGCCCGGGACTTTTGCATATTCACAAGTGTGCCCAGATTGTGGACAATATCCTTTGGCTTGAGGGAACGGTGAAAATTGGTGATGGTCACCGTACGGATCTCATAGCCCTCCTTGGGTACAAGGCGGTTCTCCATTCCACCGTCCGCACCCACAAAAAGCACCTTACAGTCAGGATGACGCTCCTGAAAAATGCGTGCCAGGGCCACCGCCGGGTTCACATGTCCGGCGGTACCGCCGCAGGTAAAGAGAATATTCATGTTCGTTCACTCCATTTTCATGGATCTGTTTTGTGTGCCTATCCTCCGCACTCAAGGTTGTCAGGCTGCGGATTGGGCACATGGCCGGCTCGCTTTCCCTATGTCTCGGACTCGAAACAGCCGTTCCTCGGCTTCGGTTTCTCCTCCTCGCCCCGGTCCAAGCTCCCCTATGTGCCTATCCTCCGCACTCAATCCTGTTTCGGCGCAGGAATTTGCCTGGATATACTCAGCATCACGCCTACTTCCGCCAGCTGAATGATGAGTGCGGTGCCGCCGTAACTGAAGAAAGGCAGGGAGATACCCGTGTTTGGAATGAGATTGGTGACCACGCCAATGTTCAAAAACACCTGCACGGCAAACAGCGTGGTGATGCCCACACCCACCAGCGCGCCAAAGCGGTCACGGGCATGGAGGGCCAGCCAGTAGCCACGCAGAATGAACAGCATAAACAACACCAGGATCATCACGCCGCCCACCATTCCCAGTTCTTCCACCGCTACAGAGAAGATGAAATCGTTCTCCGCTTCGGGCAGGAACAGGAATTTCTGACTGCTTTTGCCCAGGCCCCGGCCCAGCAGTCCGCCCGAGCCGATGGCGTACAGGGACTGGATGGTCTGATAGCCCTTACCCAGTGCATCGCTCCAGGGGTCCAGCCAAAGCCGGATGCGGGAGGTCATATAGGGTGTCATGGTGACCACAAACCACAGTGCGCCCGCCATCAGGCCGCCGCCCAGAAAGAACCAGCGCAGGCTGATCCCCGCAGCGAACAACACCGCCGCACCGCCCGCCATAACCAGAATCGTACCGGACAGATGGGGTTCCAGTAGAAGAAGGCCGGCAATGATCAGCAGCACCACGCCGTAGGGCACCAGCTCCAGAAAGCCGATCTTCTCCAGCCACTCCATAGTGCGTCCCAACCGGGTGCGGCGGTTCCACTTCTTCTTTTTCTTCTCCGTGTCCCGCTTGGACAGCCGGGCTGCGAAGAACAGGATGACCGCGATCTTGGCGATCTCCGAGGGCTGAAAGGTGGGTCCCGCCACCAGCAGCAGCTTCAGCCAGCGCTGAGCGCCGTTGAGGGTCACACCCAGAGGGGTTGGCACCAGAACCAGCAGCACAATGGAACCCAGCAGCATGGGCAGGGACAGGATCCGCAGATACTGATAATTGAATTTTGATACAAAATACATTCCCACAAGTCCCATGAGCGCATACCGGGTCTGGGCAATGGCATAGGCCAGGGGCGAGTCGGTCTTGGGGTCATAATAGGCCGTGGCGTAGGAGGCGGACAGCACCATGATCAGTCCTACGCCCAGCAGCAGCAGGGTCAGCATCAACAGCGGCAGATCCACCGGCCCTCTGGCCAGCTGTTCTTCCACAGTCAGATCTCGTTTTGCTTTTCGTGCCATGGTACTTCCTCCTTCCAATTCTTATTTTGACTGCGTGTCTATCCTCCGCACTCAAAGCTGTCAGGCTGCGGATTGGACACGCGGCCGGATGGATAACTTCTCCGTCTCCGGGCAAACCCAGCCCCGCCGCACGGGTCTTGGGCTTTGCCCATCCGCTCCGGCGTTATCTCTCCTGCGTGTCTATCCTCCGCACTCAAAGCGGGAACCGCTCCATTACGCCCCAGAAGGCCAGCACGCACATAAGCACGGTGATCAGGGAAAAGACACAAAACAGCTTGACCTCACTCCATCCCCCCATTTCCAGATGGTGGTGCAGGGGCGCCATGCGAAAAATGCGCTTACCGTGGGTCAGCTTGAAATAGGCCACCTGAATGATGTCGGAGAGTACCTCCACCACATAGATAATGCCAATCACAGGGATAATAAGCGGAATGTTCAGGGCAAAGGCCATGCCGCACACCGCGCCGCCCAGAAACAGAGAGCCGGTATCCCCCATGAACACCTTGGCCGGGTGAAAATTATAGATCAAAAATGCCGTCAGGCCACCGGCCAGGGCGGCAGCAAAAATTCCAAGCTCCATATAGCCGTACCATGCGGATACTGCCACATAGAACAATGCAACCGGGACCGTTACGCCGGCCGCCAGACCGTCCACTCCGTCCGTAATGTTGACGGCGTTGACCGTGGCCACCATAACAAAGGCAGCAAACACCATGTATACCGGCCAGGGCAGAATCAGTTCCATCCCCGCAAAAGGGATGTACAGGTTGGGGGTCAACAGGCCCAGATGGCGCAGCAGCACCGCAAAAGCGATGGAAGCCGACAATTGCAGCAGGAACTTTTGCGGTGCGGTCAGGCCGGTGTTTTGGTGGTGCTTCACCTTTTCATAATCATCCACGAAACCGATCACACCAAATACCAGTGCAAACAAAAATACCAGCAGGTGGGCACAGCGCCCCTGCATCATCTGCTGCCAGCCCCCTGCCACCAGTGCCACGGCAATGCCCGCAACAAACATCAGACCGCCCATAGTAGGGGTGCCCTGCTTGGACATATGCCAGGTAGGGCCGATCTCCTTTATGGACTGCCCCGCCTTGAGCGCCCTCAGCACGGGTATGAGCAATCTCCCCAGAAGAAGGGACACCAAAAAGGCTGTGATATAACTGATGATCAACGACATTGTCAGAACCTCCCATAAGGTCTCTTTTTCTTTTGTCAACCTCCGGCCAGGACTCCTTTTCCCCTGCGCGTTGGCTTCCGATGGACAAAGTTGCGCACAAATTCCCGCTCATCGACGGTCCACTGTTCGTCCTGTGGTCCGTCCACACCTCCGGCCAGAACGATCACATCGCCCGGTCCGGCCTGTTCCAGCGCCTGTTGGACCGCCTTGCGCCGATCCGGCTCCACAGCGCAGGGCCGCTGCCAGCTGCCCATACCGGAACGTACATCACAAATAGCGCTCATGCCACCTTCGTCCGTCCCACCGTTTCCGGTCAGGATGATCCGGTCCGCCAGCTGTTCCGCCGCGCCGCCCAGCTGAGCGCGAAGCTGCGCCGTGCAACCCTGAGGACAGCCCAGCACGCAGATCAGCCGTCCGGCCGTGAATTCCCGCACACTGGTCAGCAGCTGCTCCAGTCCCCGGGGCGTGTCTGCCCGGTCCAGTACCACGGTGTAGGCCGCCGATACGCTCAGCACCTCAAGCCGCCCCTGAGGACCATGGACACAGCGCAGCACCCGGGCCATGCGCTCCCACTTCAGGCCCAGACACAGGCCGCAAGAGATGGCACACAGGCCATGATAAAGGGAAAATCCCCCCGGGACCGGCAGGTGGATGCGCTGTATATGGCCCACCGTTACTGCCTCGAACTCCATATGACCGGGATAGAGGCGCAGGTTTTTGGCGGTCAGGTCAGCACAGGTCTTGTTCTCCGAATAGGTAAAGGTATGCTCCGGGATGATACTACCATAATCCTCCCAGGCTTTTTCGTCAAGATTCAGTACCACAGTATCGCTTCCGGCCAGGAGTCTTGCCAGCTCCTCCCGCTCCCGGACAGGTCCGGTGAGCGCGGTGACACTCATACGCAGACCGGCGTATTCTCGGCGCTTCAGTCCCTGCTCATCCAGCTGCAGGATCACATGGGTGCACCGCTCATCCGTCATGCGGCGCAGCAGGCGCTGCACGTGCAGCGGTCCGCTCCCTCGCTCCGACGCAGGCAGCTCCACCCCCCGCAGCCATACCTGTCCGGGGGTGATGGCCCCCACCCGTGCGTGGGGCATGCGTTCCAGCATCACCCGCAGCAGATAGGCCACAAGGTCACTGTCCCCGCTCCCGGCCACCGCAACAAGGGTCATGCGCCGCCCGGGATGGCAGAACCAATTGCCCGCCAGGGCACTCAGCACCCCCCACGGATCCTCACCCGCCGGCAGCACTGCAGCTGCACCCTGTTCCATGGCCCGTGTGGGAGTCACTCCTCCCCCCGGCACTTCCACAAACAACGAACCCTGTAGGTCATCGCTCTCATCCACAGAAATGGAATTTATTTCCAGCTCCGGGTGAAGCCGCACCCCTTCGAGGGAAATGCCGGCCAAAAGGTCCTGTAATTTCAAGCCTGTCACCCCTCGAAGGGTGGTTTCATTCTCTCTGTTCCCTCTGTTATTCCAGAGGAGTATATGCGTCGGTCACGCTGGTATCCACGAACCGTACAGGGACCACAGTCCCACGGTCCACCAGTTCTCCCGCTCCGATGCTCTGGTCCAGAGCATGAGTAGCCGCGTTGTAATAAGACACGCCGGATGCCCGCAGATACAGCCCCAGGTCATTGAGCTTCTTCTTGGCCTGATCATAGGTCAGACCTTTCAGATTGGGAACGCTCACCTGATCGGCGGGGGCTTCCTCTCCCATGTAAAGAATCACGGTACTGTTGCCGGGAATGCTGGCACCCACGGCAGGGATCTGTCCGGTGACCACCGTCCCATTACCCACCATGCGGCAGGTCAGGTTTTTGCGTTTCAGTGCGGTTTTGGCTGTCTCCAGGTCGTAGCCAACGACCTTGGGGACGGATACGTCAGCCGCAGCGGCCTCCGCTTCGGTGTACTGTCGCTCCACGCCCAGATAATCCAAAACATTGGCAATGAGCTGTCCGGCCAGAGGGGCTGCCATCTGTCCGCCGCTGATGTAATAACCTGTAGAGCCGTATTTGCTTCTGGGCGATGCGTGCTTGGGGGTATCAAAGTAGAGCAGGGCAATGACCTCAGGGTCGTCCGCGGGAGCAAAGCCCACAAAGGAGACGATCTCTTCGTCATACACACCCACTTCACCCTCGGCCGTACCGGTCTTTCCGCCGATGCGGTAGCCTGCCACATAGGCGTTGCGGCCCGTACCCTCAGACACCACGCTTTCCAGGATCTCTGCGGCACGGCGGCTGGTTTGCTCGCTGACCACCTGCCGGACCACAGTCGGCTCGGTCTGCTGCAGGATGGTCCCCTCCGAGTCACTAATGGACTGCAGCACATAGGGCTGCATCAGGTATCCGCCGTTGATGGTGGCAGAAAACGCACTTAGCAGCTGCAGGGGGCTGACGGTAAAACGCTGACCAAAGGAAGCTGTAGCCAGAGACAGATAGCCCTCGGCACTGGTGAAGAACTCCCGGCCCCAGTCAATGCCCTTGGCCTCGCCGGGCAGATCGATGCCCGTTTCCTCCGTCAGACCGAAAGATTCGAAATAATCATAAAACTTTTCCGCGCCCAGCTTCTGACCGATCATCATGAAGGCCGGGTTGCAGGAATTCTGCACTGCCTCGGCCAGCGTCTGATCCCCGTGGCCGCGGCGCTCAGAGCAGGCGATGCTCCTGCCGCTGACCACATAGAAGCCCGGACAGAAGAAATGGTCGCTGTCCGATATGACACCAGCCTCCAGTGCGGCGGCCAGCACCACGGACTTAAAGGTAGAACCCGGCTCATAGGTATCGTTGAGCACCTTACTGCGCCACTGCTTGTTCAGAGCTGTGCCCACAGCGGTGTTGGTGGCCTGCTTGCGCAGCTGCTCGTCGGTGAGGGGATTTCCCTCATCGTCCTTGAGCCCCTGTTCTCTGATATTCTGGTACTCGCGCTCTGCCTGAGCAGACGCCTGGGCGTTCAGCGTCTGGTCATGAATCGTGCCGTAGCTGTTCAGGTCATAGTTGGGCGCGCTGGCCATGGCCAGCACCGCCCCGGTCTTGGGGTTCATGACCACGCAGATGCCGCCGTTCTGCACCTCGTACTTTTCGATACCCGCGGCCAGTGTCTGCTCTGCCATACGCTGGATGGAGGTATCAATGGTCAACGTAATGTCGTTTCCATCCACTGCGTCAATATAGTCGGAGTAGCTATTGTAGATCTCGGTGCCCGCACCGGTCTTGCTGGTGACCACACGGCCGGAAGTGCCCTCCAGCACATCCTCGTAAGCGGCCTCCACACCATAGGCGCCGCCGTTGTCATTGACAAAGCCCACAACATGGGAAGCCACGCTGGAATAGGGGTAGTAGCGCTTGGTGGTGGGCGTCATAATAAGGGAGTAGCCCAGTTTATTTTCCGCGATAAAGGTCTGAAGTTCCTGTGCCTGCTCCCCCTCAATGTTCTTTTTGAGAATCTCATACTGGGAATTGGTCCGCTCCATTCGTTTGGACACCGAGTCCCGGTCCAGTTCCAGCACAGCGCACACCTTGTCGGTGATCAGGTCGCGTCTGGCCTGAATGGCAGCATTATAGGCTGCCTCATCCAGCACGCCGCTGTCATCCTTAAATTTCTTCTGGTCGATGCCGTTGACCAGATCCAGCGGGGACAGGATCAGGTTGTATACCGTGGCCGACATAGCCAGTACGTTTCCGCCGCTGTCCCGGATGGTGCCCCGGTTGGAACGCACCTCCACATCCCGTGTGGACTGGTTGAGCTGACGTAGCTGGTATTCCTCGTGGTGGACAATGGCAATATCCCACAGTTTCCAGCCCAGAGGGATGAAAGCCAGCACACCGAAAATCACCATCAGGCACACGGTGCGCCGGAAGATCAGCTGCTTGGACGAGCGCTCCCTGCGCTGCCTTTGCTCCATTCTGCCGGCCACTGGTCCACCTCCCTGTTATAATGATTGTCGAATAGAAAAATCGTGGCAGAGTCACGATTTTTCTATCCAAATCCTTTGATTTGGCGGGCCGTTTTCTCCGAAAACGGCCGATAATGCATTGCAATGTATGTTAGCACGAAACGATTTCATCGTTTCGCTTTTCTATCATCATTATCGTCAAAAGGGCGCAAGAACCATTTTCTTGCGCCCTCTCGCTCAAAGTCGTTTATGTGTCTGGTCCACTATATGTATTGGCTCAGCGAAAATATTCGACCAGGCTGGAAAAAATCTCCTGTGCGCCGTGGACCGCGCCCGCGGCTCCCTCCATGGCGGATGCTCTGGCGTGGAGTACCACACTGTCCGGCTGGGACATATCGATGTAGGTGATCTGGTCACTGGTGGGACGGATCATGGTAGAACCTACCGCCGCCTCCAGATGCTCCATGTCAAAGACCTGCTCATACTGAGCGGACAGGGCGGCATGCTGCGCCTGCAGTTCGCCCAGCTGATCCCGCAGGGAGACCACCGAGTCGGACACCATGTGCAGCTGCAGATAGCTCAGCAGCAACAGGGCCGCGAATACGCCCACAGCCAGAAAGCCCACCACAGCAAAGGGGGCCACGTGACCGGCCTGACGCACCTCAACCTGAGGGCGGGCGACCGGGCGGCGCTTGGGCGCCCGCTTGGGTACGCTATATTGCTCCTCCTGACGGCGGGGGCTGCGGACCACGTTCCCCTCATACACAGGGGCATATGCCACACTGCCGTTGGTGCGATAAGTTGTCATTCTCTGCCGAGCCGCCATAGCGGTCCCTCCTAAAACAACTACTTCAACTTTTCCGCCACCCTCAGCTTAGCGCTGCGGGAGCGGGGATTCTCTTCCAATTCCTGCTCACTGGGCAGGATGGGTTTTCGTGTTACAAGCCGGATATCCGGGGTCTTGCCGCACACACACACCGGGAAGTCCGGCGGGCAGGTACAGCCCTTAGCAAACTCCGCCATGC
The DNA here is from genome assembly GCA_045534105.1 of Lawsonibacter sp. Taxonomy (GTDB): domain Bacteria; phylum Bacillota; class Clostridia; order Oscillospirales; family Oscillospiraceae; genus Lawsonibacter. The sequence continues at coordinate 22,857 of JAZSJB010000046.1, forward strand.
CGGTCTTTACGATCCGGTCCTCCAGCGAGTGAAATGTGATGACCGCCAGCCGGCCACTCTTATTCAGTCTTGGCACCGCCGCGCGGATCATCCTGTCCACCGCGGACAGCTCATCGTTTACAGCGATGCGGATAGCCTGAAAGCTGCGTTTGGCCGGGTGCTGCTTTTCCTTGAGGGCTTTCCCCGGCATAGCGCCTTTAATAATGTCCACCAGTTCAAGGGTTGTCTCAATGGGCTTGTCCTCTCTGCGCCGGACAATAGCCGCGGCAATGAGTCCGGCATAGCGCTCCTCACCATACTGACTCAGGATGCGGCGAAGCTCATCCTGACTCCAGCCGTTGACCACATCGGCGGCGGTCAGCCCCTCGGACCGGTCCATACGCATGTCAAGAGGCGCATCCGCCATGTAGGAAAAACCCCGTGAGCTGTCATCCAGTTGCGGGGATGACACACCCAGGTCAAAAAGCATACCATCGATCTTGTCCAGGCCCAGCTTGTCCAGGATCACGTCAATATCAGCGAAATTACTGTGTACCAGCGTTACCCGGTCCATCCACTCACTCAACCGTTCCTGTGCGGCGTCCAGCGCCGCCTGATCCCGGTCCACACAGATGAGCCGTCCGCCTTCGGTCAGCTGCTGGGCAATGCGACGGGAATGGCCCGCCCGGCCCAGTGTGCCGTCCAGATATACGCCATCAGGTCTGATGTTCAGTCCTTCCAGACATTCTTCCAGAAGAACGGAATAATGCGTAAACTCCATCTCTGCCACCAACCGCTTACAGGCGGACCTTGCGGGTCAAAGCCTTCATGCGGTCGCGGTTCATATAGGTCTCGTTCTTCTGGGCCCAGCGCTGAGCGTTCCAGATACGGGCCACCTTGTTGGCGCCCACGATAACCACATCTTTTTCAAGGGCCGCATAGTCCCGCAGCAGAGGGGGGATGACGATGCGGTTCTGGCTGTCCACCGTGCAGCGGTAGGTCTGGGCAAAGAAGACCTCCATGGCCTCGATGTCCTCTTCCTCCTCCAGTTCCTCGGCGCGCTGACACAGGGCATCCCACGCATCCTGAGGATAGATGGTCAGGCACTCGTCCGCACCCATGGACAGGTGGAAGCAGTCACCAAGCTCTTCCTTCAGACGGGAGGGGATAAACAACCGGCCCTTGCCGTCGATGGTATGTTCAAATGTTCCGGTCATTCTGTCCACCTCCTCCACTTTGGTGTTTTTTATGGGGAATTTACTCCACTTTCCTCCACCTTGCTATTAGTATACGATTATCACCTTTAAAAAGCAAGTGTTTTTTTGAATTTTTTTCAAAGAAAAAACCGTGGATTTCCTTGAAAATCCACGGTTTTCGGCATTAATACATTTGTTCGATGGGCATTTCAGCTGCCCTCTTGACAGAATGTCGCAATTTGTTGTTTTCGCCCGCCACCCACGGCACAACATCTTGTGTCTCAACCTTCATTCAGCTTGTTTCGCAGAATTACGTTAACCAGTTTCGGATTGGCCTTTCCGCCCAGTTTTCCCATGGTTTGTCCCACCAGAAAGCCAAAACTTTTCTCCTTTCCGGCCCGGAACTCAGCCACAAGGCCAGGGTGTTCAGCCAGAACCGCTTCCACAGTGCGTTCCACCTGCCCCGGGTCGTTTATCTGCTCCAGCCCGTTTGCCCTGACATATTCCTCCGGGTCGCCCCCGTCAAACACCCCCTCAAATACCTGTATACCGGTATTGCGGTTGACCCTGCCCTGTTCCACCAGAGCAATGATGCTGGCCAGTGTTCCTGGGGACACAAGCAGATCCTTCACCTCTATGTTCCGACGGGACAGTTGTCGCAGCAGCGGCCCCAGAATCCAGTTGGCAGCCGCCTTGGGTTCGGTGCCCAGAGCTACGGTCTCCTCAAAAAACTCCGCCAGCGCCTTTTGCCCGGCAAGCATGCCCGCGTCATAGGCCGGCAGTCCATACTCCCGGCGGTAGCGGTTTCGCTTTTGGCCTGCCAGTTCCGGCTGCCGGCAGCGCAAATTGTCCAGATATGCCTTGTGCAGCCGCAGAGGCAGCAGGTCCGGCTCCGGAAAATACCGGTAGTCCCGGGCATTCTCTTTGGCACGCATGGATATGCTCACATTTTTGTCCTCATCCCAGCGACGGGTCTCCTGCACTACCTGTCCCCCGGACTCCAGCACGGCGATCTGACGGCGGCTCTCATATTCAATAGCCCGGCGTATGGCCCGGAAAGAGCCCAGATTTTTCATCTCCGTGCGGGTCCCCAACTGCGCACTCCCCGCCGGGCGCACGGATAAATTCACATCACAGCGCAGGGACCCCTCCTGCAGTCTGCAGTCGGACACCCCCAGATACTGCAGGATGCACCGCAGTTCCTCCAGATAGGCCACCACTTCCTCTCCGTCCCGAAAATCCGGTCGGGTGACGATTTCGATTAGCGGCACACCACAGCGGTTATAGTCCACCTTTACGCGCCCGTTCTCCGGCTCACGGATCAGCTTGCCCGCATCCTCCTCCATGTGCATCTCGTGAATGCCGATGGTCTTTTCCCTGCCATCCTCCAGTTCAATGCGCACCGACCCATTGCGGGCGATCGGCAGATAGAGCTGGCTGGTCTGATACCCCTTGGGCAGGTCGGGATAGAAGTAATTTTTTCGATCAAAGCGGTTGTATCCGGCGATTTCACAATTCAGCGCCAGTCCGGCACGAACCGCGTACTCCACCACCGCTTCATTCAGTACCGGCAGCGTTCCGGGCAACCCCATACACACCGGGCAGCACTGGGTGTTGGGCTGTGCGCCGAACGCAGTGGAGCAGGAGCAGAATATCTTTGTCCGGGTGGCCAGTTCCACATGGGTTTCCAGTCCAATGACCGTTTCCCAGTTCATCTGTCCTCTCCCCCCTTTCCAAAGCAGGGCGGATGCCGACGGTGATGATCCGTTTCCATCTGATAGGCACGGGCCGCGTTAAGCACGTTCCCCTCACCAAAGGACGGCCCCACCAACTGCGCCCCCACAGGCACGCCGCAGGCATGAAATCCACAGGGCATGGAGAGGGCGGGCAGCCCCGCCAGATTGGCACACACGGTATAAACATCCCCCAAGTACATACGGTTTGGGTCCCTGAGGCTATCACCCAGCTTGGGCGCCGGACCGGGAGCTACCGGAGTCAGCAACAAATCATAGCGTTCAAACAGCTGTGCAAACTCTTTTTTAATTTGTTGGCGAGCTGCCAAAGCTTTCTTATAGTAGGCATCATAATATCCCGCAGACAGCACAAAGGTCCCCAACAGGATGCGCCGCTTCACCTCCGCTCCAAAGCCCTGCGAACGACTTTGGATATAGAGTTCTTCCAGACTTTCATAATTCTCCGCCCTGCCGCCAAAGCGCACTCCATCATAGCGGGCCAGATTGGAGCCGGCCTGGGCGCAGGCCATGATGTAATAAGCACTGAGCGCGTACTCCAGCGCCGGCAGCGCACATTCCTCCACCACCGCGCCCCGGTCCCGCAGCACATCCGCCACCCCCATCACGCAGGTGCGGACCTCACAGTCCAAGCCATCCCCAAAACACTGGCCAGGAAGGCCGATGCGCATACCCCGAATATCGCCGGACAGCCCGGCCAGCAGGTGCCCGTAGTCTCCCGTCAGACTGGTGCTGTCGCCCTTGTCGTGTCCCTGGATCACATCCAGCACAGCGGCACAATCCGCCGCGTCCCGGCACAGGGGGCCGATCTGGTCAAAGGAGGACGCGTAGGCCACCAGCCCGCGTCGGGACACTGTCCCGTATGTGGGCTTGATGCCGGTCAGGCCGCAGAAGGCCGCAGGCAGTCGAACGGAGCCGCCCGTGTCGCTGCCCAAGGCATACCAGCACGCCCCCCGAGCCACAGCGGCGGCACTTCCCCCGGAGGAACCGCCCGCCACTCGATCCGGCGACCATGGATTGGCCACCTGGCCAAACACAGAGGTCTCACAGGTAGAGCCCATGCCGAACTCATCCATGTTCGTCTTTCCTATGCAAACCGCGCCCGCATGCCGCAGCCGCTGCACAACGTCAGCATCGTAAGGAGAGCGAAACTCCCGCAGCATTTCCGAGGCGCAGGTGGTGGGCATCCCCATCGTGCAGATATTATCCTTCAGCGCCATAGGAACGCCAAAAAGCGGATCTTCTCCCGCCCGGGCGTGTTTTTGAAACTCCCCGGCCCGTTTCACAGCTTCCTCACCGATCAGAGTAATAAACGCGCCCCCACACCCGCCTTCGGCCACAGACAGCGCTGCCAGGACCGCGTCCGAAGAGGACACCTCCCCTGACCGGATCGCCGCACCAAGCTCAAGGGCGGTCAGGCCCAGAATCTCTTTCATTTGCACTCTCCCTGCCCCAAGGTGTCGGGAACGATAATGTACTCGCCATCAGTCTGCGGAGCGTTCTCCAGCAAAGCGGCCCGTTCCATGCTCCCGGCCACTTCATCCGGACGCAAAACATTCCCCCGCTCCCACGGTTTCTCTTCTTCCTCCAATGTCAGCTTGTCCAAAACCGCCATACTGGCAAGGATCTCCTCCATCTGACCGCCCATGCGTTTCTTTTCTTCCTCTGACAGGTTCAGTCGGGCCAGTTGTGCAATGCGCTCCACCAGTTCCTGTGTGATCTTCATCTCCCCGCTCCTCTCACAGGTGGATTTTTACAGCATTATACTATATCCCGCCGTCTTATTCAAATGCTTTGCGCCCCGCCTCCGAACAGAAAACACCCCCAGCCGGCGCAGAGCGCCCAGCCGGGGGTGCCGTTCCGATCTGCAGTTCGATCAGGCGCGGTGCTCCACAACCTCACGGTCCCGGAACAGCAGAGTGATGCACCAGACCGCAGACAGACCCACCAGAGTGTAGACCGCACGGCTGATGAGGCTGGCGGAACCGCCGCAGGCAAAGGCCACCAGATCAAAGGCAAACAAGCCTACGCTCAGCCAGTTCAGACCGCCGATGATCAGCAGCGTCAGGGCAATCTTGTCCATGATCACGTCAGAATCCCTCCTTGTTTCAGTGATCCGGCTTTAGTGTTGCCCGGCTTTGATGCGGTTATGCAAAAAAGAAAAATCTGCGGCAAAGCCGCAGATTTGTCAATGTTGAAAAGACCCCGCTCTGGCCGTGTGGACCCGTTTAAAACCTGCACGTGTGGCAGGTGGGTCGCCTCCACCGCGCTTTACTGCTTCCAACATCCAGCTCACCTCAAAGGGGGCCGGGAGGCCTGCAATCCACGCCGTGAGGGGGCGTCCCGTTTCGTAAATGTGGGTTTAAAAGAGCCCATCACGCACCGAGCAGGAAAAAGGGATTACTCCTCGTCCTCGAACAGGCGCTCCATGAATTTCTCATAGACCTCCTGCTCTTCCTCTTCACTGTCCAGGGTGGAGAACAGTTCCTCGCCGTTTTCCTCGATGACCTTCATGATAACCATGCCATATTCCTCGTCATCGGGATCTACATCGACGATTTCTCCATCCTCGCCCTCTTCCCCTTCCACGGCCGGGAAAAAGGCCATGTAGATGTTGCCGTTATACTCCAGTGTGTCCAGATGCTCCAGTTCAAATTCATTGCCATCCTCATCGGTGACCGTGATGAAATCGGGGCCGAACTCTTCACTCATAGCGTGTAACCTCCTGTGTTGCTTGGTATTTTGATTTTAACCTGTGCCGCTTAAAAAAGCAAGGGGACAAATGCCAAATTATGTCTGATTCCAGAAATACCCATATACCGCGATGCAGGGGTGGACAAACGAAGAAATCGTGTTATAATATTATAGATTTATTGTGCGCAGTTTTCCACCGACACAGACTCACTTGTCTTTACTTCGGAGGTATTCCATGTCTGATATTGATCGTACCACAGGCCACGAGGACCATCACGACCACCCCCGTCGCCGGCGCAGAAAACGCCGTTCCCGGGGAAAGCTGGCTCTGAAGCTGCTGGGCACCCTGCTTCTGGTTGCCCTGACCACCGGCGCTCTGCTGACCTGCTTTGCTGCCGTCTACGTCAAGACGGTCATCATGCCTATGACCAAGCTGGATCTGGACAACTTTCGTGTTGGCTTGAACTCCGTCCTCTACTATGTGGACGAGAACGGTGCCGAACACGAGCTTCGCACCCTTCACGGAGACGAAAACCGCGTTTGGGTGGAATTCAAAGACATCCCCCAGAACCTGATCAATGCTACAGTGGCCATCGAGGACCAGCGTTTCTGGAAGCACCCCGGCGTAGACTGGAAGCGCACCGCCAAGGCTATTTTGCTCATGTTCACCGGGCAGGACATCCAAGGCGGCTCCACCATCACCCAGCAGCTCATTAAAAATCTCACCACCTATGATGACACCACCGTTAAGCGCAAGGTGGTGGAGATCTTCACCGCCCTGGATTTTACCAAAAATTACGACAAGAACACTACCCTGGAGTGGTATCTGAACTATATCTATCTGGGCCGCAATTGTGACGGTGTATACACCGCCTCCTACAAATACTTCGGCAAGCATCTGAGCCAGCTGACAGTGGCCGAGTGCGCCAGCCTCATCTCCATCACCAACAACCCCTCCCTGTACGACCCCTATACCAACCCCGAAAATAACGAGCGGCGTAAAAATCTGGTGCTGCGGGCTATGTACGAGCAGGAGTATCTGACCAAAGAGGAGTACGAGCAGGCCAAGGCTCAGGAGCTGGTATTTACCAGCCGTGCCGTAGAATATCAGGATAACGAAAATCCCGACATTTATTCCTGGTACGAAGAGCAGGTCATCACCGACGTAACCAACGACCTGGCCGAAAAGCTGGGGGTTGAGTCCAAGGTCGCCTACAACATGGTGCTTTCCGGCGGTCTGTCCATTTACACCTGCGTTGACCCGGACATTCAGGCCGTGGTCAACGACATCTATTCCAACAAAGAGAACTTCCCCTGGCCCTCCAGCAGCGGCCAGCAGCTGCAGTCCGCCATCACCATCATCGACAACGAAACGGGCGATGTGGTAGCCATGGCCGGCCAGGTGGGTGAAAAGACAGGCAACCGCTGGCGCAACAACGCCACTGCCGCCGCCCGCCAACCCGGTTCCTCCTTCAAACCCCTGTCAGTCTATGCACCCGCTGTGGAAATGGGCCTGGTCACTCCCGTGACCATCATCGACGATTATCCTTACGAGCTCAGTGAAGAGGGCAATCCCTACCCCGTCAACTCGGGCAATGCCAAATACGCTGGTCTGACCACCGTATATCAGGGCCTGACCCACTCTACCAACACCATCGCCTTCCGGCTGCTCACCGATTTGGTCACCCCGGCAGCCAGTTTCAAGTTTGTGGAGGAAAAGTTCAAGATCGATCTGGTGGAAGGCCGTGAAATCAACGGCAAGTTCTCCAGCGACCTGGACCGCGCGCCCCTGTCCATGGGCGGCCTGACCGACGGCGTAAACACCCGGGACATGGCCGAGGCCTTTGCCGTGTTCCCCAATCAGGGCATTTACACGCCCTCCCGCACCTACACCAAGGTACTGAACGCCAACAAGGAAGTCATTCTGGAAAACGAAAAGTCCAGCGAGGTGTCCATCAAGGAATCCACCGCCTACTATATGAACACCATGCTCCAAAACGTGGTGGCCGGCGGCACGGGCTACGAGGCAAGGTTCGACAACATGCACGTGGCAGGCAAAACCGGCTCCTCCACCAGCGACCACGACCGCTGGTTTGCCGGCTACACTCCCTATTACACTGCTGTGATCTGGACCGGCTACGGTCAGCCCGAGCGAGTACGCAGCAGCGGCCGAAATCCCGCCGCCGTCACTTTCAACCGGGTGATGAGCCGGGTGCACCGCAATCTGCCCGACAAGGATTTCTTCACCATTAACAATCTGGTGACTACCGAATACTGCATGGACAGCGGTCTGCTGCCCACCGATGCCTGCCGCAGCGATGTGCGCGGCAGCCGTGTGGGTACCATGACCCTGCTCCGGGACGATGCGCCCACCACCTACTGCACCCGCCACAGCGGCGCCGCCACCGTCACCGTTTGCCGGGATTGTCCGGTTCTGGATGCGGAGGGCAGCTCCACCGGCCTGTATCACCTGTCCGGCGAGTACTGCCCGGAAGAAAGTCTGATGACAGTCAACCTGCTGGACCACTCCCGCCAGGCCGTGGGAAGCGCTTTGGCCGCCGACGAAAAATATACACTGGGTGCCGCTCAGTCCCGCGGCCCCTGTACAGTGCACACCACCCCCCCGGTGGTGGAACCAGAGTTCCCCGGCAACCTCATCGACCCGGACGATCCCAACTGGCCGGGTAACGTGATAAATCCGAATCAGCCCACGCTCCCCACCGATCCGGATGTCCCAACAGACCCCACAATCCCCGCTGATCCGAG
>JAZSJB010000107.1:0-3882 GCA_045534105.1 Lawsonibacter sp.
CCACCGTCCCCGTTATCGAAACGGGTACGGCATACATCCTCCCGCATGAGGACAAAGAGGCCGCCCTAGCCATGGCGCTGGACATTGTGACCAACGCCAAGTGCAGCCGCCCCAGCGTGTGCAACGCGGCCGAGGTGTGTCTGGTTCATAAGGACATCGCCGCTGCGTTCCTCCCCCAATTCCGCCAGCGGCTGGTGGACGAGCGCAAACGTGCAGGTCTTGCCCCCGTGGAATTGCGGCTGGACGAGCATGCCGCCGCCATCATTGAAGGTGCTCCCGCTGGGAAAGACGACTTTGACACGGAATTTCTGGACTATATCCTGGCGGTCAAGGTGGTGGACAGCGTAGAGGATGCTATGGCCCACATTGCCACCCACTCCACCGGACACTCAGAGTGTATCGTTACCGACAATGAAGACACTGCCAGCTTGTTCCTGCAGGGCGTGGATGCCGCCGCTGTATACCATAACGCCTTCATTTGATTTACTGATGGCGGAGAGTTTGGTCTGGGTTGTGAAATGGGCATTTCCACCCAAAAGCTCCACGCCCGGGGCCCCATGGGGCTGGAGGAACTGTGCTGTTACAAATATATCGTCCGTGGCGGGGGTCAAATTCGTTAAAAATATTTTTTCAAAAAGCTGAAAATCCAAGGTAATCTATGGTATAATAGATTAAACGGGTGTGTTCGTTCCCGGACGAACGCATATATGGCTTACAGGAGGGCTCTGCTATGGAAGACGCGCTCAAGGCAAAACGGGAAGAACTGTTGGCTGCGGGGGTCATTATGATGGACCTCAACGCCGTGTATGCGGAAGAACAGGTCACTGTAGGCAGCGGCACGGTCCTGCTGCCCGGAACCATCCTGCGCGGAAAGACAGTGGTGGGTGAAAACTGCACCATCGGCCCCAACGTCATGCTCACCGACACCACGGTGGAGGATGGCGCGACCATCAATTCCGCGCAAATCGAAGAAAGCATCATCCGCAAGGGCTGCGAGATCGGCCCCTACACCCATATCCGTCCCCACTGCGACGTGGGCGAGGGCTCCAAGATCGGCGCTTTCGTCCAGCTGAAAAACTGTAACCTGGGGAAGGGGACCAAGATGGCCCACCTGACTTATGTGGGCGATGCCGACGTGGGCGAGCGGGTCAACTTCGGCTGCGGCACCGTCACCTGCAACTACGACGGCAATGCCAAGTTCCGCACCACCATTGGCAACGACTGCTTTGTAGGCTGCAACACCAATCTGGTGGCCCCGGTCACCCTGGCGGACGGCGTGTACACCGCCGCCGGCTCTACCGTGACCCGGGACGTGGAGGCGGACGCACTGGTCATCGCCCGCGCCCGGCAGGAGGTCAAGCCCGGCTGGGCGGCCGAGCATCGGAAAAAGAAGGTCAAAAAGTGAGTTTTTGCGGTCTGTCCGCATTGAGAGAAAAGAGAAAAACGGAAGGATGTTGAATTATGATCGCACACGGCAAGGACATTAAGATCTTTACCGGCAACTCCAACCCCGAGCTGGCCAAGGAGATCTGCAAGGAACTGGGCATCGCTCTGGGCAATTCTGAGGTGGGCCGTTTCTCCGACGGGGAGAACTTCGCCTCCATCTATGAGACCGTTCGAGGCTCGGATGTGTTTGTGGTGCAGTCCACCTGCTCCTTTGAAAAGGACGGCAAGCTCTATTCCGTCAACGACGCGCTGATGGAGCTGCTCATCATGATCGATGCGCTCAAGCGCGCCAGTGCCGGCCGCATCACCGCGGTCATCCCCTACTTTGGCTATGCCCGTCAGGACCGCAAGACCAAGCCCCGTGATCCCATCTCCGCCAAGCTGGTGGCCAACCTGATCACCCGGGCCGGCGCCGACCGGGTGCTGACCATGGACCTGCACGCCAACCAGATCCAGGGCTTTTTCGACATCCCTGTGGATAACCTGCTGGGCTCTCCCATTTTTGTGGACCACTTCTTCCGCAAGTACGCCGCCGTCCATGAGGACACCATGATCGTCTCCCCAGATGTGGGCAGTGTGGCCCGCGCCCGCGCCTTTGCCCAGAAGCTGGAGATGCCCATGGCCATTGTGGATAAGCGCCGTCAGAAGGCCAACTCCTCCGAGGTTATGAACATCATCGGCGACGTGAAGGACAAGCACGTTATCCTGCTGGACGACATGGTGGATACCGGCGGATCTCTGTGCCACGCGGCGGACGCCCTGGTCAAGATCGGCGGGGCCAAGGACGTGACCGCCTGCGCCACCCACGGCGTGCTGTCCGGCAAGGCCATTGAGAACATCAAGAACAGTGTTCTGGAGGAAGTCATCTTCCTGAACACCGTCCTCGCCAAGCCCAACGTGGACTGTGACAAGATCAAGTACATCTCCGTGGCCCGCATGTTTGCTGAGGCCATCAGCCATATCTTCATGGAGACTTCTGTTTCCACTCTTTTCAACTAAACCATCCTGCAAAGGGGCGGGCGTTGCCCGCCCCTTTGCCTGTATTGAGGTAGTGTATGTTTTTTAAGAAATCGGGCGGCGTGGACTGGCTGTTGGTCTGCCTGGGCAATCCCGGCGACAAGTACGAGAACACCCGGCACAATGTGGGCTTTATGGTGGCCGATGAGCTGGCTGACCGGGCTAACGTCCCCATCCAGAAACTGAAATACAAGGCCCTGACCAACACTATCACGATGGGTGGGCAAAAGGTGCTTGTGATGAAGCCGGTTACCTACATGAACCTGTCCGGGGAGGCGGTTCGGCAGGCGGTGGACTTTTTCAAGGTTCCTGCCGACCATGTGCTGGTAGTGTCCGACGACACGGCGCTGGCAGTAGGCCGGCTGCGCATTCGCAAGGGTGGTTCCGCCGGAGGACACAACGGTCTGAAAAATATTATCCAGCATCTGGGGACGGACCAGTTCCCCCGGGTGCGCCTTGGTGTAGGAGAAAAGCCTCACCCGGACTATGATCTGGCCGACTGGGTGCTGGGCAAGTTCCAGGGTGAGGATAAAAAGGCCATGGACGCGGCGGTGAAACGGGCCGCGGACGCCATTGAGTGCATCCTGTCCCTGGGCCTGGATAAGGGAATGAACAAATTCAATGGATAAAGAAAACGGCGCTGCCTGCAGGCAGCGCCGTTTTGCGTAGGGGATGCTCGTAAAGGCGGCAGAGCAGCCAACGGCTATGCCGTCCTCACTGGCCCGCGGCGGCGGGGATGTCTCCCACCCCGTCCAGAATGAGCCGGGGCCGGTAGGGGAAGGAGGCGGCGGTGTCCCGGCAGGACACGCCGGTGAGCACCAGAACCGTGTCCAGACCGCACTCGATACCACCCTGAATGTCCGTGTCCATGCGGTCACCGATCATGGCGGCCTCCTGGGAGTGGACCCCAAGCAGGTCAAGGCCGGTACGCATCATCAGGGGGTTGGGCTTGCCCACATAGTAGGCGTTCTTGCCCGAGGCCAGCTCCACTGGGGCCACCAGTGCCCGGCAGGCGGGGATGATCACACCGTTGTCCATGGGAGCGGTCAGGTCGTAGTTGGTGCCGATGAGCCGGGCGCCCTTGGTCACCAGCTTGACTGCTTTGCAGATGTTGTCATAAGTATAGGAAGACGTTTCGCCGATGACCACATAGTCCGGGGCAACGTCGTCCAGCGTCAGCCCTTTTTCGTACAGGGCGTGGGTCAGGCCGGGGTCGCCGATGGCGAACACCTTGGCCCCCGGGGTCTGGTTGGCGATGAAACTGGCGGTAGCCAGACTACTGGTGTAAAAGTGGCTTTCGTCCACCTCAAGGCCCATGCGGGCCAGTTTGTCCCGCAGTTCCCGGGGTGTCTTGCCGCTGTTGTTAATCAGATACAGGAACTGCTTTCCTTCCCGGTACAGCCACTCCACAAACTCCTG
>JAZSJB010000052.1:0-13454 GCA_045534105.1 Lawsonibacter sp.
GGATCCGGGCTCGACGGCGGTTGGTTTCCCGGTCAGATACGCTTACAAATGGCTCTCGCCGCTTGAATACCGGAAGCGCCTGCCTGAGCCGCGTCGTCGCAAAGTCCGCGACGCTTCGTTTCCATCTGATGCTGAAAACTGCGCCCGCTACCTTGCTCCTCCTTTCCAAACCACACCCACTTCGTTGGGCTGTGGTTTGGGTGCCGCCTGCGGCGGCATTTTACATTCTCTTGCAAATGGCTCTCGCCGCTTGAATACCGGAAGCGCCTGCCTGAGCCAAACCTCTTGTGATGCCCGCGCCGTCCCCCGCGGCGAACAGACCGGGCAGCGCAGTCTCCAACTCTCCGGACAGCTCCAGCCGGGCAGAGTAGAACTTGACCTCCGCACCATAGAGCAGTGTGTCGTAGTTGGCGGTACCCGGAGCGATCTTATCCAGGGCGTAAATCATCTCGATGATATCGTCCAACTGACGCTTGGGCAGGGCCAGGGACAAATCACCGGGCACAGCGGCGGTCAGGGTTGGCCGGACAAAGGAGTGACCCAGACGGTGATCGTTGGTGCGGATACCCTCCACCAGATCACCGAAGCGCTGGACCAGCACGCCGCCTGCCAGCATATTGGACAGGGATGCGATGTGCTTGCCGTAGCGGTAGGGTTCATTAAACGGAGAGGTGAAGCGGTTGGATACCAGCAACGCAAAGTTGGTATTCTGGCTGCGCAGGGCGGGATCGGCGTAGGAGTGGCCGTTGACGGTGTTGATGCCCTCCACGTTCTCCGCCACCACATGTCCGTAGGGGTTCATACAGAAGGTGCGCACCTGGTCCCCATACTGCTTGGTGCGGTAGACCAACTTGGACTCGTACACCACGTCGGTGATGTGTTCAAACACAGCGGCGGGCAGCTCCACCCGAACACCGATGTCCACCTGATTATTGATGAGCTTAATGCCCAGGCGCTGGCACTGTCTGGAGAACCACTCCGCGCCGGAGCGGCCGGGGGCGGCCAGCAGGAAACGGCAGGAGATTTCCTCCCCCTTGTCCAGGGTCAGGCGGTAGCCCTCCCCCTCCCGGTCGATGCTCTCCACGGCGGTGTTGAAGCGGAACTCCACCTTATCCATCAGGCCCTCGTAAATATTGGTGAGAATGCGCAGATTATTCTCCGTGCCCAGATGCTTGCACCGAGCCTGCAGCAGGTGCAGGTCGTGGGCCAGAGCCTTTCTCTCCAGGGCCTTTGCCTCAGGGGTCTGGGTGGAGTAAACCTCGGTGGTGGCCCCGTGAGCCACGTTCACGCTGTCCACATACTCGATCAGCTCCATCACCGTTTCCGGGGCCATGAAGTCGGTGAGCCAGCCGCCGAACTGGGTGGTGAAGTTGAACTTGCCATCGGAAAACGCGCCCGCGCCGCCAAAGCCGCACATGGTGTCGCACACCTTGCAGTGGATGCACTCCTTCACCTTGCCCGCCACAATGGGGCAGCTGCGGCTGTAGATGTCCCTGCCCTGATCCAGGGCCAGCACCTTCAGGTCAGGGCGCAGCTTGGAAAGCTCATAGGCAGCAAAAATACCGGCCTCGCCGCAGCCAAGGATGGCAACGTCATACATATAACTCATGGAGATACCTCCTGTTGGTCAAATAGTTGCATTTCAGTATATCATATAATCAGCGCAAAGAAAAGCGCCGCTTTTTTCGAAAAAAAGCGGTCGCTTTAACTTTTTTCCTGAAAGCTGGCTCCGCAGCTCCGGCAGGTGATAGTGATTTTTCCCTTTCCCCGGGGCACACGCAGCTGCTGCCCGCAGCTGGGACACTTAAAGTAGCGGTGCTCCTTGTCCCGCAGGATTGTGCGGCGCAGCCTGTACCAGCGAATGACCGGTCCGGCCAGCTTGAGAAACTTGGCATTCTCCATCCGACGGGCCGCATAGTTGCGGGACAGCATGCGAAACAGGGTCCATGCCATCAGCCCAAAGGAGACAAGCTCCAGCACACCCAGCCCCGGCAGACCACTCAGTATAAGCAGCACCAGATAAGTCACCAGAAGGAAGATATTCAGCTGATCCGAGCCGTAACGGCCATACATGAAGCGCTGCAGTGCATTGCGAATCACACACCATCCCCCTTTCCGCTCAGTATAGTAACCATGATAGCTCTTTCCTGCGCCACCGTCAAGAAAACAATCGTAAACAATATGTGAATTGTGCTTGCATAGAGGGCAAAAACCCGCTATACTGAGAAAAAACGCAGGAGGACGACTCATGAAGCGCATCGATAAGGAAAATTATTATCTGGATATCGCCGAAACCGTGCTGGAGCGTTCCACCTGTCTGCGCCGGTGCTACGGCGCCATTATCGTCCAGAACGACGAAATCATCTCCACCGGCTACAACGGCGCTCCCCGGGGCCGCAAAAACTGTGCCGACCTGAATTTCTGCACCCGGATGAAAATGAACATCCCCTCCGGCGAGCGCTATGAGCTGTGCCGCAGCGTCCATGCCGAGGCCAACTGCATTATCTCGGCCGCCCGCAAGGACACTTTGGGTTCCACCCTGTACATGGCCTGTCGCAACCCCGAGACAGGGGCGCTTATCCCCCACTCCACCTCCTGCTCCATGTGCCGCCGGCTTATCATCAACGCGGGCATCCAGCGGGTCATCATCCGCGACACACCCACCGACTACCGGGTGGTAGATGTCCAAAAGGAATGGATCGACGAAGACGATTCCCTTCCCGAGGGTCTTTGAGCAAGCAAACAGCCCGACGCAGTGCGTCGGGCTGTTTTTTCGTCTTAAAGGATCTGGCAGAACTCAATGGTCTCCGCGTTGGGTCCTGTGATGTTAAAAAAGCGCACACCCTTTTCAAAATAGGGCAGGGAGTCAATCTCCTCCTCCAGTGGGGTATAGCCGGCAGCCTTTACCGCCTGCCAGGTGGCCTCAATGTCGTCCACATCCAGGCTGATATGGTCAATGGCTCCGGGCTTACCTGCGGCGGCAGGCTCACCGATGGCCTGAAACGCCTCGATGCAGATATTCTTCAACTGCAGGAACACCACATAATCGGTAGGCAAAGTGGTTTCAAATGTAACCTCAAAGCCCAGGCTCTGATAGAACTTCACCGTCTTTTTCAGGTCGTTGGTGGGCAGTCCGATATGCTGAATACCGGTCACGCGTGCGGCGATAGGATTCATGGGAAACACTCCTTTTCTGTCTTTGCTCCATTATACCGTCCACTGTGCTGTTTTGCAAGAGAACTATTTTCCTTCCCAGCGGAATAAACCTTGACATCCGAACTTTATCCCATTAAAATGGTATTTGGACAATTCTGAAAAACCCGGGGAAGTTTTTCACTTGTCGCAAGGCTCCGCCTTGCGGCTCATTTTATATCATTGTCTGTACCATAGGAGGTGTTAAATCGAATGATCCCCTACATTATCGGCGCATTCATCGGCGTTGTGATCGGCTGCGCGGTTGGCGCGTTCATCGGTTGGAACCGCCGCAAGAGCACCGCTGAACGTGAGATCGGCTCCGCGGAAGAAGAAGCCACCCGCATCGTCAACGAAGCCTACAAGAGTGCTGAGAGCAAAAAGCGCGAAGCTCTGGTAGAGGCCAAGGAAGAGATCCTTCATGCCCGCAACGAGTATGAGCGCGAGGAAAAGGAGCGGCGGGCCGACCTGCAGAAGCAGGAGCGGCGCCTCCAGCAGAAGGAAGAAACGCTGGACCGCAAGACCGATAACATCGAAAAGAAAGAAGAACTGCTCACCGAGAAGCTTTCCAAACTGGAAACCGCTCAGGCTGAAGTGGAGCAGGTCAAGCGCAGCCAGCTGGAAATGCTGGAGCGCATCTCCGGCTACACCGCCGAAGAAGCCAAGAGCTACCTGATCTCCCAGATCGAGGCGGACGTAACTCACGAGACCGCCATGAAGATCAAGGAGATCGAGGCCCGCTTCAAGGAGGAGTCCGACACCAAGGCCCGGGAGATCATCTCTCTTGCCATTCAGCGCTGTGCCGCTGACCACGTGGCGGAGGCCACCGTGTCTGTGGTTCCTCTGCCCAACGACGAGATGAAGGGCCGTATCATCGGCCGCGAGGGCCGCAACATCCGCACGCTGGAGACCATGACCGGCGTGGACCTGATCATCGACGACACGCCGGAGGCTATCACCGTCTCCTGCTTCGACCCCGTTCGCCGGGAGATTGCCCGATTGGCTCTGGAGAAGCTGATCCTGGACGGCCGCATCCACCCCGCCCGCATTGAGGAAATGGTGGAAAAGGCCAAGCGCGAGGTAGACGCCACCATCAAGGCCGAGGGCGAGCGCGCCATCTTCGAGACCAACGTCCACGGCCTGCACCCGGAGCTTGTCAAGCTGCTGGGCCGCCAGCGCTACCGCACCAGCTACGGTCAGAACGTACTCAACCACTCCATCGAGGTGTCCCATGTGGCCGGTCTGCTGGCCGCTGAGATTGGTGCCAACGTGGCCGAGGCCAAGCGCGCCGGCCTTCTGCACGACCTGGGCAAGTCCATCGACCACGAGGTTGAGGGTTCCCACGTCCAGATCGGCGTGGAGCTGGCCCGCAAGTACCGGGAGAGCGAGCAGGTCATCCACGCCATCCAGGCCCACCACAACGATGTGGAGCCCAAGACCATCGTGGCCTGCCTGGTTCAGGCCGCCGATGCCATCTCCGCCGCCCGCCCCGGGGCCCGCAGAGAGAATCTGGAGAACTACATCAAGCGTCTGGAACAGCTGGAGGAGATCACCTCCTCCTTCAACGGTGTGGAAAAGTCCTACGCCATTCAGGCCGGACGTGAAGTTCGCATCATGATCAAGCCCGAGGTGGTCAGCGAAGACGAGATGGTCCTGCTGGCCCGGGACATTGCCAAGAAGATTGAGGAAGAGATGGAGTACCCCGGCCAGATCAAGGTCAACCTGATTCGGGAGACCAAGGCCATCGAGTATGCCAAGTAACTCCAAAGGCCAAACCGCCCCGCAGAACTTCTGCGGGGCGGTTTTTATGTGCCTTTTGCAATTTTAATTTGCAGGAAATCCGCTTGCACTGAATGTAGGGGTGGCCTGTGGCCGTCCGCAGACCGGCGAGGTCTCCAACGCCTACTCCTGCCCCATGACAAACTCTGCTTTGCCTTACAGCACTTCCTTATACATAGCCGTGGCATCCGCTTTTCCAACATTGTCGGCCACCATCAGCACTTCCACCTTGACAGTACGCTCACCGAAGCGAAGCTCCAGCACATCGCCCACCTTCACGTCATAGCTGGCCTTGACCGGCCGGCCATTGGCCGTGACCCGGGCGTTATCACAGGCTTCATTGGCCACGGTGCGCCGCTTGATCAGGCGGGACACCTTCAGCCATTTGTCCAAACGCATACGTTATCCTCCGAAAAAGTAAACGGCAGGGATCACTCCCTGCCGTTTTTTGTGTATCAATTACTTGGCGACGGCGTCCTTCAGAGCCTTGCCGGGCTTGAAAACGGGAACCTTGGAAGCGGGGATCTTGATGCTCTCCTTGGTCTTGGGGTTGCGGCCGATGCGCTCAGCGCGGGCCTTCACCTCAAAGGCGCCGAAGCCGACCAGCTGCACCTTCTCGCAGTCGGCCAGAGCAGCAGTGATGACTTCGATGGCGGCGTTGACGGCAGCCTCGGTATCCTTCTTGGACAGGCCGGCCTTCTCAGCCGCGGCATTGATGAGTTCCGCTTTGTTCATTTCAAATTTCCTCCTTCGTATGTTCGGCTCGATAGCCGGTAATTATATAGTACTTAAAGCGTAAGCTACGCTGTTAAGTCAATGGAAACCAACCATTTACCGGTCGGGCGCTTCCTTCGTGCGGAAGCGGGCAATAAACGCATCGGTGGCTCGATTCAGCGCCGCCTCAGGGTCCACCTTATGCTTACGGGCCAGATTCACCGCCGCAAACAGCAGGTCGCCGATCGTCTGCTCCACATCCTGCCCCGGATCACAGGGCAGATCAATGAGATCCGACCAGTCGTACCCGGCTTTCTGCGCCTTCTTCTGCACCTTTTCCGCACGCCACAGGGCGGGCAGGGTGCGGGCCACTGCCTCCAGCGCATCGGTGGTGGACTTCTGATCCTTTTCCGCACGCTTCAACTGTTCCCAGTTGGAAAGCACCTCCTCCGTACCGGAGACGGTCACTTCGCCAAACACGTGGGGATGGCGGTAAATAAGCTTTTTGCACACACCGTCAGCCACCTCATCCAGAGTGAGACCGGTCGTCTCCTCCTCAAGGACGGTGTGGAAGGCCACCTGCAACAGGACATCTCCCAGCTCCTCTTTCAAGGCGGCGGGATCCTTGCGCTGGATGGCCTCCATGACTTCATAGACTTCTTCCAGAAAATCTCTCTGGATGCTTTCGTGGGTCTGATCCCGGTCCCATGGACAGCCACCCGGCCCACGCAAAATCCGCACGATTTCTGGCAAATCCTGAACGGCATAAAAATTCTTGCACTTATAATCTACCACAGTTCTTCATCCTCTGCAAGCTATTTTTGTCAAATTTGTATCAAATTTTCAAAATTTTTGCTATTTTTTCGCCTTTTGGCATGAGCATTACATCTTCCCGGGAAACCACGCCCAACGCCAGCACCAAAATCAGGTAAACCAGCACCGCCACACCAATGGCCGCGGCAAGGGCAAGGGTGTTCCCCAGCAGGTGTTCGGTCAATCCGTACACCGCCCAGGCCGCCCCGCCCATCAAAGCAGAGGCCAGCAAAGGCTTGCCGAACATGGTCACATAGCCGCCGACCCCGCTTGCTGTCCTGCGCAGGAGGACAAGGTTAAGCGTCAAGGTCACGGCATAGCACAGCAAAAGCCCCATGGGTGCGCCGTAAATGTTGATCTCAGGGATGGCCACCAGATGGTAATTGGATGCGATCTTCACGCCACCACCGATGAGGGTAGTGATAATGGGCAGATTCACATGACCGTATGCCTGCAGAACGGAGTTGCTCACCAGCACCAGGCACACGCAGATGGCGGCCGGGCCGGCAATGGCCAGCAGGGGGCCGGTGATGGTCACATCATAGCCGGGATAGAGCAGCCGCATGATGGGCCTGGCCATAACCAACAGGCCCACACCCATAGGCATGGCCAGCAGGGCGGTGATCCGAAGCACCGAACCGGTAATGCGGGCGGCTCCCGCCTCACTGCGCCGGGCCAGCGCCGCAGACACCGCGGGAATGATGGCCGCGGTAAAGGCAGTCATAAAAGAGCCGGGCAGATTGTGCAGGCTGACTGCCACAGCGTAGTTGCCGTATAAAGCGCGGCTGGTCGCTTCCGTCATGCCCAGCGCATCCTGAAGCTGACCCAAAACCAGAGAATTGTCCAGCACGTTGATGATAGGCACCAGGGAGGTAGACAGAGTGATGGGCACAGCAATGCGCATCAAATCACCGAAAATCTGCCCCGACGTGCCGGGGCGATCCTGGCTGACCAGTGTGGTACGCCGCCGGGTGCGCAGATAGTTGACTGACATATAGATCAGCGCCAGCACCGTACCCACCGTCACACCGGTAATGGCACCCGCCGCGGCGAAGGAGTTGCGCTCCTCCCCCGGAATGCCGGCAATGCCGCCCCGCATGATGAAGGCGGCCAGGGCAAGCCCCAGAAACAGCTTGCACAGGGCCTCCATGATCTGAGACACTGCTGTGGGGGTCATATTCATATGCCCCTGGGCATAGCCCCGGAAGGCGGACAGACAGCCCACACACACCACAGCGGGCGCAAGGGCCATGATCCCCGGCGCGGCGTGGCTGTTGTTCATCAGCCAGGCCAGCCGGTCCGCTCCAAACCACATAATGACAAAGGAGGCAAGGCCCATGGTCAGAAAAGCAGTCAGTGCGACCCGAAACACCTTTTGTTTCTGATTGTACCGCCCCAGCGTGTTTGCCTCTGACACCGTTTTGGACAACGCCACAGGCAGGCCAGCCGTAGAAATGGTCAGCAGGACGGAGTAGATGGCGTAGGCGTTGTTAAAGTCAGTGGCGCCCGACTCTCCCAGCACATTGAACAGGGGGATCTTGAACAGGGCACCAATGAGCTTAACAATGGCGATGCCCACCGCCAGAACGGCCACGCCTCCGAACATGGTATTCTGTTTTTGCTTTCCGGACCGATCAGACATAGGTCAGCTTCCTCTCAAACGGATATTGCCCCGCTCATCCAAAGAGCAGGGGCAGGGCGTAGCCCTCAACCTCGGCCCGAACCCGGTCAAGGTCGATGGTATGAAACACCCCATTTTCATATATGACCTGTCCCCGGGCCATATTCATAGCCACGTTGGACGGCCGGGCGGAAAATACAAGATTTTCCGCCGGGTCATGGCAGGGGGTCAGGTTGGGATGGGTAAGATCCACCAAAATCAAGTCGGCCAGATACCCCGGCACGATCTTCCCGGTATCCGTCCGCCCCAGCGCCCGGGCGCCGTTCACCGTGGCCATTTCCAGCGCATCCCAGGCCCCCATAGCCATAGGATCCCGGCCCGCGCCGCAGGGCAGGCAGGCGGCCAGCTTCATGTCGGAGAACAGGTCTGCCCCATTGTGGGAGGACATACCGTCACTGCCCAGCGCTATATTGACCCCCGCCTTCTTCATGGCAGGGGTGGGTGCAATACCTGAACCCAGCTTCAGATTGGACCAGGGGTTGTGAGCGCAGGACACATCCTTGCTCTTCATCAGCGCCCAGTCCTCCGCCGTGGTGTACACGCAGTGGGCGGCAATGCCGCCGTTATCCCACACACCGTATTCGTTCAGGGTCTGCATGGGCGTTTTCCCGTTGCGGGCAATGCTCCCCTCATGCTCAGACACGGTTTCCGATGCATGTACGTGCATGCGCAGACCGTGCTCCCGGGCATAGTCCGCTATCCAGCGCCACAGGGGCGCGCTGGAGGTGTATTCGGCGTGGATGAAGGCATCCACCCGAAGCTGACCGCCGTTATAGTTGTGCCAGTTTTCCGTCAGCACCCGCTGGTTGCGGCAGTCGTTGCAGTTGTTCTCGGAAAAGTCCTCCGGTGCACCAAAATACACGCCCCCGCAGGACAGGTTGGCGGACACTCCCGCCTTGACGATCCGGTCGGCAATGACCGGCGTGTGCATGTACATATCGGCCATGCAGGTCACGCCGGTGGCGATCATTTCCGCAAGGCCAAGGTCCGTGCCTGCCGCCACCGCCCGGCCATCCAGCTTGGCCTCGGCGGGGAAAATATAGTCGTGGAGCCAGCTTTGCAGGTCATGCCCCCCGCCGTACCCCCGCATAAGGGTCATAGGCAAATGTGTGTGGGCGTTGACAAAGCCGGGCATCATCACCTTGTCGGTGCAGTCCACCTCCCGGTCATAGCTTCCCGCCGGGCGGTCTTGTCCCACATAGGCGATTTTCTCCCCCTCCACTGCCACAAAGGCATTTTTCAGGGGTTTGCGACTGCCGTCCATGGTTAGGACGGTGACATT
Organism: Lawsonibacter sp.; assembly: GCA_045534105.1. Taxonomy (GTDB): domain Bacteria; phylum Bacillota; class Clostridia; order Oscillospirales; family Oscillospiraceae; genus Lawsonibacter. The sequence continues at coordinate 9,462 of JAZSJB010000052.1, forward strand.
GGTAAAGAGAACAGACATAAGCTTCCTCCAACGGTCAAATGAGAGACTGTGCCCGGGCATAGTCTTTTTTGTGGACGTAGATATAGTATTGATAGGCGTAGTCCATATCAATTCCAAAACTGCCGGTACGCGCCCGCCCACTGCCCGCAACGGTGGATCGGGCGGCGGAGTTGACCGTTTTGATCCGGTAGTCGATATGATTTTGGGCCAGAATGCCAAGCACCCGGTTTTGCTCTTCCATAGAAAAGGTGGTCAGCAGTTCCCGCCGGTTGAAGATGGTCAGCATACCCCGTCCCCCTTACATCTTTTTCAGGCAGGCCCGCACCAGCGCAGAGAACTTCTCCCGGGCGGCTACGCCGGCATCCAGCACCTCCTGCTCGCTCAAGGGCTGGTCCAGAATGCCTGCGGCCATGTTGGACAGCAGGGTAAAGCCCAGCACCTCCATGCCGCAGTGGCCGGCCACGATCACTTCGGGGGCGGTGGACATGCCCACCGCATCGCCCCCCAGCACCCGGGCGGCACGGATCTCCGCCGGGGTCTCATACTGGGGCCCGTAGCAGTAGAAATACACGCCCTCCCGCAGGGGGATGTTCAATCCCTTTGCGGTCTGCTTGGCCAACTCCTGAAGCCGGATGGTATACAGATGGCTGGCGTCGGGGAAACGCACGCCGAATTCAGGCAGATTCTCCCCCCGTAGAGGGGACTCGGAGAACATTTTGATGTGGTCGGTGATGAGCATCAGATCCCCCGCCTGCCAGTCGGTGCGCACGCACCCGGCGGCATTGGTGACGATCAGGCTTTCACAGCCCAACAGCCGCAGGACCCGCACGGCGTAGGCCACCTCCTCATAGGAGTAGCCCTCGTAATGGTGCATGCGGCCCTGCATCACCGCCACCGGCTTGCCCTCCAGCAGACCAAACACGAACTGTCCCTTATGACCAGGGGCTGTGGATGCCTTGAAATGCGGGATCTGTCCGTATGGGATGACGATGGGGTTTTCCACCTCATCTCCCAAATAGCCCAGCCCGGAGCCAAGGATCATGGCCACTTTGGGGGCAAAGCCACCCAGTTGATCCCGGATAAACTCGGCACTGGCCTTATATTGTTCAAAGGTGAAGCACATGGGTTTTCATCCTTTCTGCCTAATTTTCCATGATACAGTTTACACGAATCGCATGAAAAAATCAACCGAAAGGACGTATTCCAATGCATTTACCATCTTGCGCGGAAAAGCATGACAACCGGGGCATAATATGATATGATGATTTTATCTTACCAAAGAGGAGGGGCGCCTGTGGCTCATTTTGCGCGCCGGCTCGGGCCGGTCCTGTGGCTTCTGACACTATTACTGACCGGCTGTCAGCCCGCCCCCACCGCCCATGATCGTTCCTTTCCCGCTATGGACACCTTTATGCACCTTACCGCTTACGGGGAAGGCGCACAGGATGCGCTGTCCCGGGCACAGGAGGAGATCCTGCGGCTGGAATCCGTACTGGATGTAACCGATGAGGGAAGCGAGGTATATGCCCTCAACCACCGGCACACCGACACGGTTTCCCTCTCGTCCGACACCGCCGACCTGCTGAGCCTGTCTATGTCCCTGGCCCGGGAGACGGACGGAGCCTTTGACCCCACCATCTATCCCGTGGTACAGCGATGGGGGTTCACCACCGGGCTGTACCGGCTCCCCACCCCGGAAGATCTGGAGACCCTGCTCCCTCTGGTGGGCCACGGGCAGGTCCGGCTGGACAACTCTCTCACCCTGAGTCCCGGCATGATGCTGGACTTCGGGGGTATCGCAAAGGGCTGGGCCGGTGACCGGGCGGTGCAGATGCTGGAAGACGCCGGCATTTCCTCCGCCATCCTGCGGCTGGGCGGCAACATCCAGACCATTGGCACCAAGCCCGACGGCTCTCTCTGGAATATCGGCATTCAGGACCCGGACACCGGCGGCACACTGGCCACGTTGGCGGTAGCCGATCTGGCCGTGGTCACCTCGGGCAGTTATCAGCGCTTTTTTACGTTGGACGGCCAGACCTATCACCACATTATCGACCCCGTCACCGGTCACCCGGCGGACACCGGTTTGACCTCCGTCACCATTGTTGGCTCCTCTGGAGCCCGGTGTGATGCCCTGTCCACTGCCCTGTTTGTTATGGGCCTGGAGCAGGGCACACAGTTCTGGCGGGATCGCCGGAACTTTGAAGCCATCTTTGTGCGCGAGGACGGTTCCATCGCCATCACTGCCGGACTGGAGGGCAGGTTCACGTTGTCCGATCCCGGCACACGAACTGTGGAGGTACTGAAATGAAGGCTGACCGCCTGTGCCTGCTCTTTTTGGGGGCGGTAGCCGCCCTGTGTGTTCTGTGTGCGGCACTCATCCCCCTGTTCGCCCGCCCCGGTGCCTCCGCCGACATTCTGCAGAACGGGAGCCTTCTGCGCACCGTTTCTCTGGACGAGCCTGCGGAGTTCACCGTCCCCGCCCCCAACGGAGGGATCAACACCATCACCGTCCGAGATGGCCGCATCTGCGTATCCCACGCCACCTGCCCCGATCAGGTGTGCGTACGGCAGGGCTGGGTCAACACGGATATGACCCCTATCGTATGTCTGCCCAACGGGCTTGTCATTCAGATTACAGGAGGTGACCAGGACCTTGACGGCCAAACAGGATAAACGCCTTACCCGTCGCATCACCCGCATGGCTCTGCTCACCGCCATCGCCCTGACCATCTTTATGGCGGAGGCGCAGATTCCCAACCCTATCCCCATCCCGGGCATCAAGCTGGGCCTTGCCAACATCGTCACGGTATACACCATGTTTGTCCTCGGCCCGGCGGACACGCTGATGATCCTCATTTCCCGGGTCTTTCTGGGCAGTGTCTTTTCCGGCCAGATGATGACCTTCTTTTACAGTCTGTCCGGCGGCCTTGCCTGCTATGCCGCCATGCTCCTGCTGTGCCGGGTGCTGACAAAGAGGCAGATCTGGCTGTGCAGCTGCATTGGCGGTGCCTGCCACAACACCGGTCAACTGGCCGCCGCCATCCTCATTGCCCGCACCCCGGCGTTGGTGGTATATCTCCCCTATCTTCTGCCGGCGGGCCTGGCCGCAGGGCTGTTCACCGGCCTGTGCGCCCAGTTCCTCGCCGCCCGCCTTGACAAAAACGGAGGTTGACTATGGACAGACCCCACATCATTTACCACATGACTACCACCATGGACGGCAAGATCAACGGCTCCTTTCTGGAGCAGGATGCGGTCAAGCCCATCACCGACTTCTACTACCAGTGCCACCGCCGATTTGGGGCTGGCGGCTTTCTGTGCGGCAGAGTGACCATGCAGGAAAGCTTTACGGGTCAAGCCGCGCCCGACCTGACCCCTTTCCAGGGACAGACCTTTCCCCGGGAGGATTTTGCAGCCAACACTGATGCGGCATTTTATGCCGTGGCCCTGGATACAAAGGGCCACCTAAACTGGTCCGCCGATCACATTGTCGACGAGGACCTCGGCTATAACAATGCCCACATCATCGAAATCCTGTGTGAATCGGTGGAGGACGCCTACCTGGGCTTCCTCCGGAGCAAGAACATCTCATACATATTTGCCGGAAAAGAGGAGTTGGATCTGCCCCTTGCCATGGGCAAGCTGAACGCCCTGTTCCACATGGAAGCCCTGCTGCTGGAGGGAGGCGGCACCACCGCCGCCGCTTTTGCCCGGGCCGACCTGATCGACGAAGTGAGCTTTCTCATGGCCCCCGTCATGGGTGAGCCGGACGCCATGGGCCTGTTCGGCCCGGACGAGGAAAACGTACCCTACGCCCCGGAATTTACCCACCGGGAGGTGCTGGCCGCCCCCGGCGGCGCCATCTGGGCCAGACAGTGGAAATAAATTGTCTCTGCATGGCAAAGGCGCGTCTGACAGTACTGTCAGACGCGCCTTTGCCATGCAGAGACAATTTATTTCCACTGTCTGGCCCAGATGGCGCCGCCGGGG
>JAZSJB010000009.1:0-5317 GCA_045534105.1 Lawsonibacter sp.
GGCGGCGATGACATACTCGCCGCGCAGGGTGGAGGCCTTGTCAAAGATGTCCTTGGCGGTGCTGTCATCAAAGGACAGCTGCACCAGACCGGTGCGGTCACGCAGATCCACAAAGATCAGGCCGCCCAGGTCACGCTGACGCTGGACCCAGCCGCACACGCTGGCGGTCTGGCCCACATGGGCCATGCGGAACTCGCCGCAATAGTTGGTGCGCTTGAAATTCTGAATATTATCCATGAAAATCAACTCCAGTCCGTATAATTCGGTGATGATATTACAGCGGGGATAGGATCATTCGCCCTTATCCAGAATGGGCAGGCCCTCGTTCAGCTTGGATAGGCCGGCTTGGATGTGGGCGATGGCTTCCTCAGCAGCCAGCTTGACCTGCTCGCCGGACTTCATGTCCTTGACGGCGGCAACGCCGGCGTCGATCTCGTCCTCCCCAAGGAAGATGGCGTAGGGGATGGCCAGCTTGTCGGCGTAGCCGATCTTCTGCTTGAACTTTTTTTGCTCGGCGTGGATCTGGGTGCGGATGCCTGCGGAGCGCAGCTGGGTGGCCAGGGCGATGGCGGGGGCCAGATCCTCAGTCATGGGCAGAATGAGCACATCGGCGGGAGCGGTGTTTAGCTCGACGTTGAGATAGCCCTGATCCTCCAGCACGAAGAACAGGCGGGTCAGGCCGATGGAGATGCCCACGCCGGGCAGCTGCTTGTCGGTATAGTATTCCGCCAGATTGTCATAGCGTCCGCCGGAGCAGATGGAGCCGATCTCCGGGTGATCCAGCATGGTGGTCTCGTAAACGGTGCCGGTGTAGTAGTCAAGGCCCCGGGCGATGGTCAGGTCCACGGCAAAGTGGCTCTCGGGAACGCCGAAGGCGGCCAGATATTTGGTGACGGTATTCAGCTCGTCCAGTCCAAGGTCAAACAGCTCGTGACGGCCACGGTAGCCCTCCAGAGCGGACAGCACGTCGGCGTTGGAGCCCTTAATGGCGATGAACTTCAGGATCTCATCAGCCTGCTCCTGAGAAAGGCCGATCTCCTCGCTCACCAGCAGGGCGGCCACCTTCTCCGCACCAATCTTGTCCAGCTTATCCACGGTGCGCATGATGTCACCGGATTTCTCCGTCAGACTCAGCATGGCGTAGAAGCCGTTGAGCACCTTTCGGTTGTTCACCCGGATCTGGAAGCGCTTCAGACCCATGGCAGTGAAGGCCTTGTAGATGATGGAGGGGATCTCCGCCTCGTTGGAGATGTCCAGCTTGCCGTCACCGATGATGTCAATGTCCGCCTGATAGAACTCGCGGAAGCGGCCCCTCTGGGCGCGCTCACCCCGGTACACCTTGCCGATCTGGAACCGGCGGAAGGGGAAGGTGAGGTTGGCGTAATTCTGGGCCACATACTTGGCAAGGGGAACGGTCAGATCAAAGCGCAGGGACAGGTCCGTGTCACCTTTCATAAAGCGGTAGATCTGCTTTTCCGTCTCGCCGCCGCCCTTGGCCAGCAACACCTCGGATGCCTCGATCAGAGGGGTGTCCAGGGCAGTGAAGCCGTACAGGGCGTAGGTCTTTTTCAGGGTGTCGGCCATTTGGTCGAACTGGGCCTGCCGGGCGGGGAGCAGTTCCATGAAGCCGGACAGGGTGCGGGGCTGTACTTTTGCCATAAGATCAGTTCCTTTCGGAATAATTTACAGTTTGTCGGGGAAAAGAAAAACGCTCCCGTCCCCTGTTTGGGACGAGAGCGTGTGTTACGCTTCGTGGTGCCACCCAAATTCAGGCGCAAAGCGCCCCTTTGTCCTTCTGTTGCGGGAAGGGGACCGCCCCCGTCTCCGGGGCCGCTGGTAGCGCTGTCTTCGCCGGATCTTCACACTGAGCCTCTCTCAACCAAGGAAGCTCTCTCTGTCGTGGGGTGTTCCGGTTACTCATGCGCCGTCAACGCGGTGTGATAATCCTATAATAAATGCCGCAAAAAGTCAAGGTTTATACGGCAAAAGGTGCGGTTTTGGGGTTGACGATGTCCCGCCAGTCCAGATCGCCCCGGGACAGGCCGTGGATGAGCACCTCAGCGGTGGCCACGTTGGAGGCAAAGGGGACGTTGTACTGGTCACACAGGCGGCAGATGTACTGAACGTCATCGCTCAGGTCCGTGGTCTGGGGATCGTCAAAGAACAGGACCATGTCGATCTCGTTATAGGCAATGCGGGCACCGATCTGCTGAATTCCGCCGTGCTCGTGGGACAAAAACAGGTTGATGGGCAGGCCGGTGGCCTCGCTGACCTGCTTGCCGGTGCTGTTGGTGGCGCAGAGGGTGTGTCGGGCCAGAACACCGCAGTAGGCGATGCAGAACTGGATCATCAACTCTTTCTTATTGTCATGACTCATCAAAGCGATATTCATTGGACAGACACTTCCTTTCTTTCTCCGGTGGCTGTTAACGGATGCGCATAATGGGGGTACGGCGACCTTCCAGGCGCTTTGCGATGTTCAGATATGCATTGGCCGCGCCCTGGCGCCCGGTAAAGATGACGGGCTTGCCCATATTTGCAGCCAAGATAACGGTTTTATCCTCTGGCACCACTCCCAGCAGAGGCAGACCTGCGGTATCCATGGCGTCGTCAATGGTGGTGCGCAGCTTGCGCAGCAGCTTGGGCTGTACCCGATTCATGACCAGATGGACGGTGGGAATATGGCTCAGTTCGCCCACGGTGCGCTGGGCGTCCCGCAGGGAGGTGGCATCGTTGGTCGCCACCACGATAGCCCGGTCCGCCGCGCAGGCGGCCAGGCGGAAGCCGGCATCCAGGCCGGCGGGGGCATCCAGCAGAATATAGTCATACTGGTCCTTTGCCGTATTGAGCAGAGTGCGGATGCCCTGCGGGGTGACAGTGTCGGGCAGACGCATAGGAGCGGTGAGCAGGGACAGGTTTTCCATATCAGGGTGGCAGACAGCCGCCCGATTCAGGGGGCAGCGGCCCTCCACAACATCGGTGAAGTCCATGAGCGCCCGGTCCGTCATGCCCAGGGAGATATCCAGATTACGCAGGCCGATGTCCATATCAATGCACAGCACCTTGCGGCCCAGGCGGGCCAGACAGGCAGCGACCCCTCCGGTGAGCGAGGTCTTACCCGTGCCCCCTTTGCCGGAGGCGACCACGATTGCGGTTCCTGTTGCCATTGGAAAACCTCCCGGTTACGAAATAGTTTACCACAAATGATTGATACGTCAATGCTTTAAAGGGGTAAATCTCCAAAAATCACAGAGGATCTTTTTGTATTTTAGCCCACTTTCGGGGATAGCCCTTCAGGGTGGGGGCTACCTTGCGGATGATTAGCGCTCGGTGGACGATATTCGTGCCCGGGACGGTATAGTCCCGGCACGCCTCCACCCTGCCACCCAGCAGTTTGATGCAGTGGGCTGCGTTTTCCAGCTCCGTGTCGCTGTCCACACTCTTCATGGACAGGAACGCCCCGCCAACCTTAACATAGGGCAGGCACAGCTCGCACAAAAGGCGCAGGTCGGCTACCGCCCGTGCGGTGGCAAAGTCAAAGCAGTCCCGGAATCCTTTTACAAGGGCCTGTTCCTCTGCCCGGGCGTGGATGGCGGTGACGCCCTCCAAACCAAGCTGGTTGGTCACCTCACCCAGCCAGTCCACCCGCTTGCCCAGACTGTCCAGCAGGGTTACGGTCAGGGAGGGGCACAGGATCTTCAGGGGCAGGCCGGGAAAGCCCGCGCCGGTTCCCACGTCAATGAGGGACTTGCCCTCAAAGTCCGCCACATTCAGCAGGGCGGCGCAGTCCAGCATGTGCAGGCGAGCCACCTTGTCCTCCTCCCGAATGGCGGTCAGGTTCATCACCTGATTTTTTTCCAGCAGGAGACGGCCATATTCCGCCAGTTGATGGGCGGCGTTGTCCGGTACACGGCCGGACAGATCCAACTCGGCCAGTCCGGCGGAAATAATATCCTTCAAGGGTCGTCCTCCTAATGGATCAGACAAAATTGCTCATCAGTCCCGCAATACCTACGGGCAGAGTGAGTACAGCCAGCACCCAGCAAAGGACGGCAAGGGCGATAGCGGGCCCTTTCGCCGGCCGGCCGGTGGTGCGGTGGCTGATGAGGGACACGATGCCCAGCCCCACAAGGCCGGGGATGGTGAGCAGGGGGCCAAGTCCGCCCAGCATGGTGGCGGTGAAGTAAAAATAGGTGGTCAGAGCTACCAGAATAACCATGTAGACCACGCCGATCCAGGCCAGCGCCCGCTTTACGGGAGATGCGGGGGTGTAGCCCTGCTCCTCTTCCCGGGGTTTCTGGTTAAAGGCAGACATCACTTGTTGGCAAGCAGATCCCGAATCTCGGTGAGCAGCTTCTCCTCAGCAGAGGGCTCGGGCTCAGGCTCGGGAGCGGGTTCAGGGGCGGGCTCCTCCTTCTTGCGGTGCAGGGAGTTGATGGCCTTGACCATGCAGAACACTGCAAAGGCGATGATGATGAAGTCGAGGATGATGGCGATGGTGTTGCCATAGGTGATGGCAACCTCGGCGGCCTCCACGGTGCCGTCCGCAGCCAGAACGGCCTCCTTCAGAACCACCTTCCAATCCTCGAATGCGATGCCGCCGGTGAGGATGGAGATGCAGGGCATGATGATGTCGTTGACGATGGAGGCGGTGATCTTGCCAAAGGCGCCGCCAATGACAACGCCGACGGCCAGGTCAATCACATTGCCCCGCATAGCAAAGGTCTTGAACTCTTCAAAAAACTTTTTCATCTTGGTGTGCTCCTCTCAAATTTGTATATTTCTCGGAAAAGCGAATGCTGGAAGTATTATGAAGATGATATATTACTGTTTGGAGTCGGGTTTTAGGTTACTTTTTGGGCATCATGACTTCCATACCGCCCAGGTAAGGACGCAGGGCGGCGGGGATCTTCACGCTGCCATCGGCCTGCAGGTTGTTCTCCAGGAAAGCGATGAGCATACGGGGAGGGGCCACTACGGTGTTGTTCAGGGTGTGGGGCAGGTAGGTGCCGTTCTCGCCCTTGACGCGCATCTTCAGGCGGCGGGCCTGAGCATCGCCAAGGTTGGAGCAGGAGCACACCTCGAAGTACTTCTGCTGGCGGGGGGACCAGGCCTCAATGTCGCAGGACTTGACTTTCAGGTCAGCCAGGTCGCCGGAGCAGCACTCCAGCTGCCGCACGGGGATATCCAGAAAGCGGAACAGCTCCACGCTGTAGCGCCACATCTTCTCGTACCAGTTCATGGAGTACTCGGGCTTGCAGACCACCACCATCTCCTGCTTCTCGAACTGATGGATGCGGTACACGCCGCGCTCCTC
>JAZSJB010000086.1:0-5411 GCA_045534105.1 Lawsonibacter sp.
GCTAAACGAAGAAGTAATCAAGGGTCAGATCAAGGAATTAGTACGCGGCAGTGTGGAGGAAACACTCAATGAACTGCTGGAAGCCGAGGCGGCGAAACTGACTCAAGCGGCTCGCTACGAGCGTAACGAGGCACGTCAGAGCTACCGCAGCGGCCACTATGACCGAAATCTCACCACCACCTCAGGTGACGTCACGCTCCACGTACCACGGCTGAAGGGAGTTTCTTTTGAGACTGCCATCATCGAGCGTTACCGTCGCCGTGAAAGCAGCGTAGAAGAAGCTCTCATTGAGATGTATCTTGCCGGTGTTTCCGTACGCCGCGTGGAGGATATCACCGAAGCGTTGTGGGGCAGCAAGGTGTCTCCTGCTACCATTAGTGAGCTGAATAAGAAAGCCTACGTCCACATTGAAGATTGGCGCAACCGTCCTTTGCAGGGCGGTAAGTATCCATACGTCTATGTGGATGGTATTTACCTGCGTCGTAATTGGGGCGGCGAGTACGAAAATGTTGCCATTCTGGTGGCAATTGCAGTAAATGAGGACGGATACCGCGAAGTTTTAGGTGCAGCAGAGGGTATGAAGGAAGATAAGGCCAGCTGGGTCAGCTTCTTCCAGTGGCTGCGCGGCCGCGGATTGGACGGAGTAAAGCTCGTCGTTGGCGACAAGTGCATGGGTATGCTGGAAGCCGTGGGAGAAGTGTTCCCCGAGGCCAAGTACCAGCGCTGCACAGTCCATTTCTACCGCAACGTGTTCTCCGTTGTTCCACGTTCCAAAGTGAAAATTGTGGCCAAGATGCTCAAGGCGATCCACGCCCAGGAAAGCAAGAAGGCTGCCCGCGAAAAGGCAAAAGCGGTTGTTGCTCAGCTACGGGAAATGAAGCTGAAAGAGGCAGCGAAGAAGGTGGAGGATAGTGTTGAGGAAACGCTGACCTACTGTGACTTTCCATCCGAACACTGGACTCGGATCCGGACCAACAATGTGATTGAACGGCTCAACCGAGAGATTCGCCGCCGAACCCGGGCGGTGGGCACTTTCCCGGATGGTAACTCTGCCCTAATGCTGGTTTGCGCCCGGCTACGCCATGTGGCCGGCACCCAGTGGGGCAACAAGAAATACATGAATATGAAGCATTTGGAGGCGGCTTTTGAGGACGCCTCTATTGCCGGCTGACCTCATTCAGCCGGAGTCTGCAAACGAATTTGCGCATAACTCTTGACGGTACCAAGAAGTCCGATCAATATGATTATGCATCCTTTCCTGCTCATCGGCCAATCCAACATGAGGGGCCTGGACCCCAACCCCGCCCATCTCCACTTTTCCGTCCCTGCCCTGTGGAATTTTCCATCCGCACCGGCATCGAAAATTTCTAGCCAACTCTCCGGAACAAAGGACTGTACAACATGAACTACAACTACCACGCTCACACCGCCCGGTGCGGCCACGCCTCCGGGACAGAAGAAGAATACATTCTGCAGGCCATCCGAGGCGGCATCACCCACATGGGCTTTTCCGACCATGCTCCCTTCCTCTTCCCCGACGGAGCGGAGTCCTATTATCGCATCCCCATGGCCCGGGCCCGGGACTATTTCGACACCCTGCACGCCCTGCGTGAAAAGTATGCTGACCAAATTCACCTGACTATTGGCTTCGAGATGGAGTACTACCCCACCTTCTTCCGGGACATGCTGGACACGGCCCTGTCTCTGGGCTGTGAATATCTGATCCTTGGTCAGCATTTCAGCGGGGACGAGCGGCCTAAGGGCTTCTATGTTGCCAATCCCACGGACGACCCCGCCCTTTTGGATGAATATGTATCCAACATCCTGAGCGCCATGGACACGGGACTGTTTTCCTATGTCGCCCACCCGGATCTGTTCAACTTCACCGGAGACGAGTCCGTCTACAACGAAAAAATGCGCAGGCTCTGTGTTGCCGCCCGAGAGAAAAATATTCCGTTGGAAATCAATTTTCTCGGCTTCCGGGCCGGTCGCCACTACCCTCAGGACCGCTTTTGGAAGCTGGCCGGGCAAGAACAGTCCCCCGTCACCTTCGGCTTTGACTCCCACGATGTGCAGGGTGCCTGGGATGCCGTCTCCCTTGTACGCGCCAAAGAGCTGGTGAATACCTACGACCTGAACTATGTCGGCTGCCCCAAGATCGTTCCACTGCAAAAGACCTGAGTTTTTCAATAAAAAACCGCATCTGTCAACTTATGACAGATGCGGTTTTTTATTGTTCTGGTTTTCTGATGTGGGCCATTTCCAGCCAGCTCACCACCCGTTCCCGGGGCAAGAGCAGGTTGACCAGCAGTGCCACGGCAAAACCAACGCCGGTGTCAAACATGCGGTTGAGGGAGTAGGCAATATAAGTATCCACCGGGGTATTGAACAGGATGATGCACAGCACCACGCCGCCGGGCTGGATGCCCCCCGGCCACCTGAAGATGCGGCAGGCCAAGATCAGCAGAATTACGCCCACAAACAGCAACGCCATCAGAAGCAAATGCATACCCCCCTCCGGGTAAAAGCAGGTATATACCCGGAACAAACCCATGCCGATAAATCCCCCGATGATGGTGCCGAAAAAGCGGTTGCCTCCCAGAAGCCAGGAGTTGCCCATATCCACGCCAACACCAAAAATGGCGCCGATGCAGGCAAATGTGGGATTGCGTTCAAAGGGAAAACCCGGGATGTTGCCCAGCACAAAATACAGCAGTGCACACACAGTGGCGGCCAAAGCTGTTTTGAAATTGCGCATGCCAACATGAAGCATATTATGTCGAGAGTGTTCACTCATGATACAGAACTTCTTTCTTTCTCAGAATGGTTTGATTTTAGCACGAACCGCCATCACAGGCAAGAGTCAAGTTTCCGCCATCTCCTGTTCAAAAGCCTCCACCAGCATATCATAAAATGCTTTCACATATTCTGGCACATAGGTATTTTTGCGGCTGTAAATGCAAATATCGCGGCTGTAATTGCCCACATCATACAGTTCCACCGCTTCGGAAAACTGCCCGCGCCAGGACAGGGTTGGCACAAAAGCGACCCCCAGCCCAAGGCTCACACAGCGGCGCACATACACCGGGTCCTCCCCCTGCAGAGCAATGCGGGGCTGGAAGCCCAGATCCCGGCAGATTTTCTGGGTCAGGTTGTGCATGCTGTAGTTTTCGCTCATGGTGATGAAGGGTTTATCCATGATGTCATCGGCACACAGTTTTTTCTTTTCCGGCAGCAGACCCTTTCGTGCAGCCAGCAGCACCTGTTCCCGAAATAATTTGGCCCTGACGAACTCCGGATGGACAAAGGTCGCATCTGATATGATCAGGTCAAAATCATCGCTTTGGGTGTGGTCACCATGCTCGGCCACGATATTGACGCTGGGGTATCGGCTTTGAAAGGCAGACACTACCTGCATGGCGACCCTTCGACTGATGCGAATGCCCAGACGAAGGACTCCCGCCTCCCCCGCGCCTCTGGCCGCATCAGCAGCATGGCGTAGCTGGGCCAAAGCGCTGCTCACCTCCCGGTAAAAGGCCCCTCCCCGGCTGTTCAGGGCTACCCGGTTTGAGGTACGTGAAAACAGAGCGGTGCCCAACTCCTCCTCCAGACGCTTGATGCTCTGAGAGATGTTGGAGGGCGGCACATTAAACCGTTTGGCCGTCAGGGAAAAATTTTCAGTCGCGGCGGCATCGCAGAAATAGGTCAATTGAAGCAGTTCCATATGTGTATCCCTTCTTAAATAGACAATCCGTTGTCTTTCTTTTGTAGCATCACTTTAAACATATAGTGGATTACGCAATTTCATTATTTGCAATATAGCAAATCTGTGGTAAAATGGCAATACACCAATTTTGAGAGGAGAAAGAAAAATGATTGAACTGCATGAACTTCTTGAGATCATCATGATCGTAAGCTTTGGTGCTTCCTGGCCCATGAACGTGATGAAGTCCTACAAAGCCCGCACTGCCAAGGGTAAGAGCCTGGGCTTCCTGTGTCTGATCGAGTTCGGCTACATCGCCGGCATCGCCAGCAAGCTGATGAATGACGCCTACATGGCTTCCTTCGCAAGCAAGTGGTACGTCCTGTTCTTCTACGTACTCAACTTCATCATGGTTGGCATGGACCTGTGCCTGTACTTCCGCAACAAGAAGCTGGACGCCATCGCCGCCGCCAAGTAATTTTATGTCCAAGACGCCACAGCCGGCGCAGGCGTCCCCTGCGCCGGCTGATTTTACATCTACATTCGGAAAGGAGTTTTACCATGTTTGAACTAAAAGTCCCCAACCTGCGCCGCTCCGAGGCCACCGTGTTGGAGTACGAGGCCCAACCCATTGAGACCGGCCGCATCCTCTTTTACGGCTCTTCCGGCTTTACCCGCTGGAAGCCCAAGTACGGCCATCGCCCTCTGGAAGAAGATATCCGCATGAAGGACGGCTCCCCCGCCGCTGTCAACCATGGCTTTGGCGGCGCCACCATTGAGGAGGGTCTGTACTATTACGACCGCCTGGTCAAGCCCTGGGCTCCCCGCGCCATCGTACTTCGTTTTTATCCCAATGACATCAGCTTCGGCTACTCCCCCGCGGAGGTCATGTACCTGCTGGCCCAGTTCTGCAACCGTGCCAAGGCGGACTTCCCCGGTATCAAGCTGTATATCTGCGACGCCATGCCCCACCAAAAGTTTATCAACAATATCCTGTGGCAGAATAATGCCAAGCTGTACAACCGTATCCTGCGGGAATACTGTGATAACACCGAAGACTGCATTTACGTCTCCCAGTCCGGTTGGCGCGGCTTCTACAATGACCCCGCCGATGCCGGAGACTACTCTAAGGTCCGCACCGACATCTGGGTAGAGGATCAGATGCACATGACCCAGGAGGGCTACGACAGCTATCGCGACCTGTTCCTGGAGGCTCTGGACGAGATTCTGTAATCTGGGTTGTTTTCCATGCTTGCTATCATCAACGTGGAACTGGTCCTGCGTGACCACCTGATCCCCCCCGGCTACGAGCATGTCCACGACATCAATTTTGACAAGTGGGGGACATCGCCGGCTCCAAGCTGACTTTGGATGTGTCCTGCCGCAACTGGATGAAGCACACGGGCGCTTCCCTTGTGGACGCGTTCAAGGTAGCCACCTATAACCCCGCCAAAGCCGTTGGTCTTACCGACCGGGGCGAGATCGCCGTTGGAAAGCGGGCCGATTTGGTCATCACTGACCATAAGATGAACATCTCCACCGTCATTCTGAACGGAAGCGTATGCGGATAGTCAAAACCCCCGGCTAAGCCGGGGGCTTGAGTAAGCCCTATAAGGGCTTATTACCGGCAAGCGTCTCAAGACGCACTGAAAATTCTTTCTCTTGCATCAGATGCCCTGCTGCCCGTAAACGGGCACTGCCTACCAAA
>JAZSJB010000089.1:0-10942 GCA_045534105.1 Lawsonibacter sp.
ACCTCCAGACCCTTGCCAAAGACCTTGGCGGGCAGGACCTCCATGGTGGTGTTGGCAAGATCGGCGCTGACATAGTGGGTCTTGATGCCTGCGACCTTGATCTTCTCGAAGAAGTAGATGGACATACGCAGGTTCACGTCACCCACGCCCTCGATGGTCAGACCCACGCTGTTCTCGCCGGGATCGAACACACCGTCCTTGCCGGTGCAGTCGTCCTTGAATTTGAGCAGGCAGTTTCCGTTGGGCAGGGCGTAGACGTTCTTGGTCTTGCCAGTATAGAGCAGTTTGTTTTCCATGTTAAATTCCTCCCAAACAGTATGTAAAAGTAAATTTGAATCTTACGCGTTCAGTTCCGCCTGAAGCTTGGCCTCTTTTTCGGCGATCTGGGCGGCCATCTTCTCGCGGGCGGCATCCAGTTTGGCGGCCAGAGTGTCATCGGTAATGGCCAGCATCTGGGCGGCCAGCACGGCGGCATTCTTGGCACCGTTAATGGCCACGGTGGCCACGGGGATGCCGCTGGGCATCTGTACGGTGGCCAACAGGGCGTCCAGACCGTCCACGGCGCCGCCCTTCATGGGAATGCCGATAACGGGCAGGGTGGAGTTGCCGGCAAAGGCACCGGCCAGATGAGCGGCCATGCCGGCGGCACAGATGAGCACACCAAAGCCGTTGGCCCGGGCGTTTTTGGCAAAGTCCGCGGCGGCGGTAGGAGTGCGGTGGGCACTGAGAATGTGGGCCTCGTAGGGGATGCCGAATTCCTCCAGCTGGGTGCAGGCACCCTTGACAACGGGCCAGTCGGAGTCGGAACCCATGATGATGGCGACTTTCTTGCTCATATGATACCTCCATAGCCTGAGCAACATAATCCGAACCCGTTTCTGAACGTGTATACATCGGCATTGCTTCGTTGCCGTCTTTTGATGGGCGGAAAGCCCACCTGCAAGTCGGCGCCTTGCACTGCCTTCCTATACATGCTCAGAAATCTTTGACTCTGCGGGAGCGTATTTTTGTGTCAGGCAAAATTGAATGATGTAGTCGGGCTCTGTGCCCGGCAAATCGAAGCGCGAGGATAGACACGCAGGGGAGCTTGGACCGGAGCGAGCAATGCAAAACAAGCAAGCACGGCTTGCTGTTTGTGTTGCAAGTCGTAGGGAAAGCGACCCGGCAGCGTGTCCAATCCGCAGCGTGACAAAGAATGAAATAAAGTCTGGCGCGAAAATCCGCCCCGCAGAGCGGGTTCGGATTATATTGCTCAGGCTAACGGCGGACCGCTCAAAATAAATCAGGCTGTCCGTAGGGATGCGGACAGCCTGTCAGGTTACAATGCGGTTTTGGACGCATTGAGGCTACGGAAAACCATGCAGTACAGGGTGGAACAAATAACTGCCATATTCCGCGCCTCCTCGCTCCAACTGAGACTTATTTTATCGAAAAAAAGGGCGTTTTGCAAGAGGTGTAAAGAAAATTCGTAGGCTTGAACAATCGAAAAAACAAATTCCGAAAGCAGATTGTGAAAGTGTGGCTTACAGGAGACCTACGGTGCTCAGAATGCGCATCACATCCTCAGCCCGGCGGGACCAGGCGGCTTCCGCGCCGTACTTGCGCCGCCGCTCGGTCACCCAGGCGGGATCCTCGTCCAGTGCGCGCTGGCAAAGCTCAACAAAGGATTGCTCGGTATAGGCACCGTAGACCACATCCGGGAACTGTTCCACCTGATCGGGCCACAGCATGGACACGATGGGGTTGCCTGTGGACAGGTACTCATAGATACGGCTGGGGATGATATCACTGTAAGGAGTATCCTCCCGCAGCAGATTGATGCACACCCGGCTGCGGGCCAAATAATCGGGCAGTTCCACCAGAGGCCGCTGTCCGGTCAGGATCACGTTGGGCAGCCGTTCCAGACGGGAGAGGTAAGGGTTGTCCTCGTCCGGACGGCCCACCAGCAGGAAGGTCCACTCCGGCCGCTCGGCGGCGGCATGAAGCACGGGAGACAGGTTCAGGTCCGGGTGAATGGTGCCTGTCCAGCAGAAAATGGGGCCGGATACCTGGGGCAGCAGACGCTCAGAGCTGTTGCTGCCGTGGGAAAACAGGGAATAATGTACGCCGTTGGGCAGAAGGGCGATGTTGTTGCTGCAGGGGGATAACTCGTCCAGCAGTTCGTGGGAGGCGGTAAAGACCACATCCGCGGTCCGGGCCAGGGTTCCTTCCCAAAGTTCAGGCAACTCAGTCCACTCCCGGTCACAGTCATAGACCAGACTGTCATAGGAGAGATGATCCAGCAGGTGAACGTGGACGGGAGAAGTAGTCCACAGCAGGAAGCTGCGGAAACGGTGGCGGTCCAGCTGACGGTTGATGAAACGGGCCACCTTGCGCTGGCCCATGCGGAACAGGGGGAGGTAAAGCTCGTTCTGGGTGGAGACAGGGGGAAGGGTATATACAGTTACATCCGGACGCACACGGCGGCCACCCTTGCGCCAGCTGCGGTCCCTGCGGCCGGCGGCGGGTTCGAAAAACAGCACCTGTACGCCCTTCATCCGGGTCATGAGCTGTTGGGTACGGGAGGGGATGCTGCGCCACGGGGTGCTGGACAGACAGACGATCTGTTTCAAGGCGGACCTCCGTATCAGGCAGGGCGACCCTTGCCTGTTCATGAAAAAAAGATTATAATCCTATTATAATCGTGCCCCTGTACGCGGTCAAGAGCGGGGTGGGCCGAGGAGGAGAGAAATGTCGGAATTTCTGCTTGAATGGGAGGGGGCAGTTCTGCTGTGGATCCAGAACTGTCTGCGTGGGCCGCTGACCGATCCCATTGTCTCATTTTATACCCAATTGGGCAACGCGGGTCTGATTTGGATCGCCCTGTCCACACTGATGCTGTGTTTTAAAAGGACCAGACGGGCGGGGGTAGCCGGACTGCTTGCGCTGGGCGTGGGATTTGTGCTGACCAACCTGACGATCAAACCATTGGCGGGACGGGTCCGCCCGTGGCTGACAGTGAAGGGATTGACCGCTCTGGTTGCGGAGGGAGACCCAAACTCTTTTCCTTCGGGACATACCTGCGCTGCCTTTGCTGCCGCGCTGGGGTGGAGACCGCACCTGCCAAGGCGGTGGGGAAACACTGCCCTTGCGTGTGCGGTTCTCATGGGTTTTTCACGGTTGTATGTGGGGGTACATTTCCCCACGGATGTGCTGGCGGGGGCGCTGGTGGGCGCTGCAAGTGCATGGGTGGTCTATAGAAACAAAAAAATTCTCTCTCATTTTTCATGAGAGAGAATTTTTTTACAGGTACAGCACCACCCGGTACATATTGATATAATGACACACGCTGCCCAGTAGAATGAATAGATGGAAAATTTCGTGACAGCCGAAGCGGGGATTGTTTCTGCCTGGCCACTTCAGAGCGTACAGGACCCCGCCAATGGAGTAGAGCACGCCGCCTGCCACCAGCCAGATCATTCCCCCCAAGGGCAGGGCGGCGCACAGGGGGTTCAGAGCGAATACCACCAGCCAACCCATGCACAGGTACACCCCGGCAGACAGCCAGCGGGGGGCGGTGATCCAAAGCAGGGACTGCAGGATGCCGACAAGAGCAAAAATCCAAACCCCTGTCAGCAGGGCAGGACCGCAGCTGTCCTCCAAGACAAGCAGGCAGATGGGAGTGTAGCTGCCCGCGATGAGCAGGCAGATGGAACAGTGGTCCAGTTTGCGCAGCCTGCGGCGGCCGGGGATGCCGGTGCGCAGGCAGTGATAGAGGGTGCTTGCGGTATACAGGGCGATCATGGACAGGCCGTAGATGGCGAACGCGGCCAGTTGCACAGGGTTGTGAGCACGCAGCAGAAGCAGCACCGTGCCTAACAGGGCCAAAATCGCGCCTGCGCCGTGGGTGACGGCCGACCAGGGACGCAGGGCGTCAAAGGGATCGCGGCCCTTTTCGCCGTGTCGGACGTGCACAGCGCTTTTGCGGCGGGCAGTACAAACAGGCAGAGAAGCAGAAATGACGTGTTCCATGGGTGGGCTCCTTTCGTGGACAGGGAGGAAGAACTTCCATGGACATAGTATATGCCGGTTGAGGCGCAAATATCAATATGCAAAATCACCAAATATAATAATTGATATTATATAGCGTCGCCAAAAAAACTCCAACACAAAAAGCGCCGTGCACTATTGTGCACGGCGCTTTTTGTCGGGGGTTAGAAGGGGAGGATGGACTGCACATAGGGCAGCACGTTCAGGAATGCGGTAATGATGATGCCATTGAAGAAGTCAATGAACAGGGAGCCCACCAGCGGCACGATGAAGTAGGCCTGAGGGGCGGGACCGTAATGGGCGGTGAGCACCTGCATGTTGGCCATGGCGTTGGGGGTGGCGCCCATGCCGAAGCCGCAGAAAGCGGAGGTCATGACCGCGGCTTCATAGTCACGGCCCATAAAGGTAAACACCACATACCGGGCAAAGAAGAACATCAGCAGGGTCTGGGCGGCCAGCATAATGATCATGGGACCGGCCAGATCGGCCAGCTGCCACAGCTTAAGGGTCATCAGAGCCACAGCCAGGAAGATGGACAGGGACACATTGCCCCAGATGTCGATGGAGCGGGAGGGGAGCACAATGTGCTTTGCATCACAGAAGTTGCGGATTACAGCGGCGATGACCATGGAGCCGATGTAGGTGGGGAAGGTGAGCTTGGCGCCCATGATGGTGATGCCGTTGAGCACAGAGGTGAGGATGGTACCCAGACCGGCGGCCACGATGAGCAGGATAGCGGCGTTGGTAAAGGAGTTGACATCTACCCGCTCGGCAGCTTCTTTCTGGTCGGGGGTTTCGTCGCTCATCTCGAGGATCTCGTCCTGACTCTCATCGGAGATCAGACCGTATTTTTTGATGATGCTCCGGGCAGTGGGGCCGCCCATGAGGGAACCGGCCACCAGACCAAAGGTGGCGGCGGCGATGGCCAGAACTTCCGCACCGGCAAGACCCAGTTTCTCCAGTTCAGGGCCGTAGGAACCTGCAGTGCCGTGACCGCCCACCATGGGGATGGAGCCGGTGCACAGACCCATGCGCATATCCCAGTTGAACACGGCGGCCAGTACACTGCTGAGCACATTCTGCAGACACACCATGGCGATGGAAATCAGCAGGAACACAAAGACCTTTTTGCCCCCGCGCTTGAGAAGACGGAAGCAGGCGGTATAGCCCACACTGGTAAAAAACAGGGTCATAAAGAAGTTTTTGACGCTCTCATCAAAAGAGAGCTGCAGGATGCCACCCTGGTAGAGGGCCAGATGGACAATGGCGAAAATCAGCCCCCCAACCACAGGGGCGGGGATACAGCACCGGCGCAGAAAATCCACCCGGGTGATGAGAAAGCGGCCCAGCACGAACAAAAGCATGGCAAGGCCGGTGGTCTGGAACATGTCGAGAGTAAAGGCGGTCATAAAATCGTCTCCTTTTCTGTGGTTTCGGGATGGGGTCGATTCCGGGAAATACGGCGGGTGCTTTGTTGGAGTGGCACAGAAAGCGGGGGGGCATACATAAGAGAAAGTGACAAATGCAACAAAAACGGAACGCCAAAGAAAGGATAACTATTTTCTGTTTTTCTGTCAAGGACACCAAAATGAAGGGGCAAGAATCGCAAAAAGCGGGGCAAGAAACGCAATATTCTACAAACCGGAGCTGGCAAGTGTTTCCAAAGGGGCTCCCATGGCCAGAGATTCCTGGTTGTGCCGTGTGCACAGCCGATATTGGGCGAACAGAGTTCGGGCGGCGTCTGCGTTTTCATATACCTTCCAGTAACCGGCGTATTTGCAGTCGGAGGGATTGTTCATAAAGCCCTGTACATCCTCGGGGGGGTATCCCAGAAACAGGCCGATCTCATGGGGGAAGGATTCGTTTGTCCGCAATTTGGCCATGAGTTGGGCGACACAACAGGCGGCAGAATGGGCAGGGTAGTGCAGCCGGGTCAAAAGGGCGGCTGCTTTGGGGTTGGAGAGGTCGCGGGCGAGGAAAGACGGACGGTACAGATAAATGAGGGTACGGCCCCGGCACTCATTCAGGGGGAGCAGGTACAGGCCCTTGTGAGACAGGCGTTGATTCCAGTACAGAAGACAGTCCTGTCTCTCACATCGGCTGGAAAAAGTACAGGTGAAAAGACTGCCGGTTTTCAGCCCGGAAAGGGTGGGTGAACCGTAACGCACGATCAATGGTTCCAGCATACACATAACGACTCCTTTATTGGATAGTGTGTGCAGGAGGCAAAAAAAAACAAGGGGCAGTTCAAAAGAACTGCCCCTTACTGTATGGAAGATTAAGCCAGAGCCTTCTTGGCGGTCTCCACCAGCTGGGTGAAGGCGGCCTTGTCGTTGACGGCCAGCTCGGCCAGCATCTTGCGGTTAATGGCGATGCCGGACTTCTTCAGACCATTCATGAAGGTGGAATAGTTCATGCCGTTCATCTTGCAGCCGGCATTGATGCGGGTGATCCACAGCTGACGGAAGTCACGCTTCTTCAGCTTGCGGCCGGTGTAGGCGTAGGTCAGAGACTTCATGACCGCCTGGTTGGCCATCTTGTAGTGGCGGGACTTGGAACCCCAGTAGCCCTTGGCCAGCTTCAGGATCTTATTTCTTCTCTTGCGCGTCATCATCGCGCCCTTAACTCTTGCCATTGTTGTCTACCTCCCTTTCCTTACTTGTACAGGATCATGCGCTTGACGGCCGCCTCGTTGGTCTTGTCAGCGTAGGCGGTACCGCGCAGATGGCGCTTGAGCTTGGTGGTCTTGCCGTGGCCGTTGAGCAGGTGACGCTTTTTGGTCATGGCGCGCTTGACCTTGCCGCTCTTGGTGAGGGAGAAGCGCTTCTTGGCGCCGCTGTGAGTCTTGATCTTCGGCATAACAGAAAACTCCTTTTCTTATTTTTTCGTTTCTTTTGCGGATTTAGGGGACAGGAAGATGGACATATGCCGACCTTCCAGTTTGGGATCCTTGTCCAGGACAGCGCACTCCTTGCACTCCTCGGCAAACTTGACCAGCAGGCCCTGACCGATATCAGTGTGAGCCATCTCGCGGCCGCGGAAGCGGACGGTGACCTTGACGCGGTTTCCCTCGTCCAGGAATTTCTGGGCGTTGCGCAGCTTGACATTGAAGTCGTTCACGTCGATGCTGGGGGACATGCGGACTTCTTTGATCTCCACCACACGCTGATTCTTGCGGGCTTCCTTCTCGCGCTTGTTCTGCTCGAAGCGGAACTTACCGTAGTCCATGACCTTGCAGACAGGGGGGACGGCGTTGGGAGAGATCTTGACCAGGTCCAGGCCCTGCTCCTCTGCCAGATTCAGGGCATCCTGCGCGGACATGATGCCCAGCTGTTCGCCGGTTTCGGAAATCAGGCGGACCTCTTTGTCACGGATGTCTTCGTTGATCTGATGACCTGTGTTAGCGATGGGAAAGCACCTCCAGACAAAAATTAATGTGCGGCAAGCCGAAATGGCACCCGCACACACGTGAAAACAACGCCGGAAAGCCGACGAAGTGTAACCATGTTGACCCTTGAGCTCGAAGCCTGGGGTGAGGACGGGGACCGTTCCTGCTTTATTTTGCTTTGACAGTATAGCAGTCAAAGAGGACAATGTCAATAGAAAAACAAAAATTTTTACAGAAAAAATGCGTGGGCAGAGCAGGACTCTGCCCACGCAGATATACAATACTTAGTTGGCGCCGAATTCGCTGAAGAAACGGTCGTGGATGGCCTGAACGGCACGTTCTGCATCCCGCTCATCCACCAGGACGGAAACCTTGATTTCGCTGGTGGAGATCATGTTAATGTTGATGCCGGCGGAGAACAGGGCCTCAAACATCTTGCAGGCCACGCCGGAGTTGTTGGCCATACCGGCACCCACAATGGAGATCTTGGCTACCCTGTCGGTGACTTCCAGGGACTTGAAGCCGATCAGATCCTGATTGGCGGCCATGACTTCTTTGGCGCGCTCCATATCGTCCTGAGAAACGGTGAAGCTGATGTCCTTGGATGCATCGCGGCCGATGGACTGCAGGATGATATCCACGTTGACCTTTTCCTTGGCAAGCAGAGAGAAAATTTTGAAGGCGATGCCGGGGCGGTCCTCCAGACCGACCAGAGCCACACGGGCAACGTTTTTATCCTTGGCAACACCGCTGACATGAGTTTTTTCCATGGTTTTGACAACCTCCTTGACTTTGGTACCGGGCTTTCCGCTCAGGCTGGAAAGGACCTCCATGTTGACATTGTAACGCTTGGCCATCTCGACCGAGCGGTTGTGGAGCACTTGGGCACCCAGGCTGGCCAGTTCGAGCATCTCGTCAAAGGTAATCTCATCCAGCTTTTTGGCATTGGTGACATGACGGGGATCGGCAGTGTACACACCGTCGACATCCGTGTAGATCTGGCACAGGTCGGCGTGCAGGGCGGCGGCCAGCGCGACTGCGGAGGTGTCCGAGCCGCCGCGGCCCAGGGTGGTAATGTCGTCATATTTGTTGATGCCCTGGAATCCGGTGACCAGAACGATCTTCTTTTTGTCCAGCTCCTTCTGGATACGCTCGGCCCGTACCCGCTTGATGCGCGCGGCTCCGTAATTGGAGTCGGTAAGCATGCCAGCCTGCCAGCCGGTGAGAGAGACGGCCTGGAAGCCCATGGATTCCAGCGCCATGGCGCACAGGGAGACGGAGATCTGCTCGCCGGTGGCCAGGAGCATATCCATCTCGCGCTTAGAAGCATTGGGGTTGATCTCCTTTGCCTTGGCGATCAGGTCGTCGGTAGTGTCGCCCTGAGCGGACAGGACAACGACCACATCATTGCCCTGCTTGTAGGTTTCGGAGATGATCCGAGCCACGTTGAACATACGCTCGGCATTGGCGACGGAGGAGCCGCCGAATTTCTGCACGATAAGGGACATGGTATGTGATACCTCCTAAAATGGTCTTTGGAAATCAGGCCAGAACCCGGATAAAGGACTGCACGTTCAAGCAGCTTAGCTTTTCTTCCAGCTGGGCCTGGGTCATGGCCTCGGTCAGGAAAGCGATCTCCTGAGCGGGAGCGCCGCCGCGGGCCAGGGGGGTGAGATCGCCCAGTGCCTTGCGGGCCTGTTCCAGCGTGCCGTTGGCACGCACATACCAACGGAAGGTCAGGCTGTCGGGAGACTGGACCAGATCCTCGGAGCCGGGGCCCCACTCGTTACGCTTGCGGGTCTTTACGTCCTTGGCAATGTCGGCGATGTCGCCCACAACGGCGCTGGCGGTGGGCAGTTTGCCCGCACCGCGGCCATAGAACATGGCATCGCCCACGGCGTTGCCGGTGACGGTGATGGCGTTGAACACATCTTCCACGCCGGACAGGGGGTTGGAGCCGCTGACCAGGTGGGGGGCCACATAGGCGCAGATCTTGCCGCTTTCCATGTGCAGGGCGCGGCCCAGCAGCTTGATTTTGTAACCACAGGAATTGGCGTAATCCACATCGGCCAGCGTGATAGCGGTGATGCCCTGGGTGGGGACCTGCTGGGGATAAACATGGCGGCCGAAAGCCAGGGCGGCCAGGATGCAGATCTTGCGGCAGGCGTCGTGGCCCTCGATGTCGGCGGAGGGATCCCGCTCGGCATAGCCGTTGTCCTGAGCCTCTTTCAAAGCCTGCTCAAAGGACAGGCCGGCACGGATCATCCGGGTGAGAATGTAGTTGGTGGTGCCGTTCAGAATGCCGCACACCTGCTCTACCTCGTTGCCGGCCAGACAGTTGGTCAGGGGACGCAGAACAGGGATGCCACCGCCCACGCTGGCTTCAAAGAGGTAGCTGACGCCCTTTTCCATGGCCAGCTGAAGCAGATCGTAACCGTGGGTGGCCACCAGCTCCTTGTTGGAGGAGACTACGCTCTTGCCGGAGGCCAGAGCGCGGCGAGTGAAGTCCAAAGCCACAGTGGCACCGCCGATGGTCTCCACCACAATGTCTACCTCGGGGTCGTTCTCAATAACGGAAAAGTCCTTGACAAAGCAGTCTTTGTAAGGGCTGTCAGGGAAATCACGCACGTCCAGAATGTACTTCAGACGGACCTGTTGATTGGTGCGCGCATCGATCAGCGCGCGGTTCATGGTCAAGACCTCGGCCACACCGGAGCCGACGGTGCCAAAACCCAGAATTGCAATGTTCACCATTTGTTTCACCTCATATGTTTAACACAGATAGGGTTAACCGGCGAGTATCTCGCACTTGAGCACGCCGGAACAGCTGCGCACCGCATCCAGCAGTGCCTCCAGAGTCATCGCGGAAGCGGAGGTTTCGGCGGAGACTGTGACCACCGCGCAGCCGTTGGAGGGAATGCTCTGGTTAATGGTCAGGATATTGCCGCCGTTTCCGCCGAATACGTTCAGTACGCCGGACAGCACGCCGGGCTCATCCTTCAGCAGGATCTGAAAAGTGACGATGCGCCCGTGGAGCATATCCTGGAAGGGACGTATCGTATCCTTATATTTATAGTAGGCACTGCGGCTGATGCCCACGGCGCGGGCTGCGCTGTTGACCGTGGCTTCCTCACCGGTTTCCAGCAGGCTTTTGGCCTGGGCTACCTTGCGGAAGATCTCGGGCATGGTATCGGCATCGATAATAAAATATTTGGGGGATTGGCCCATTGTCGGCTCCTCCATCCTATGCAATGGTGTTGTCCGTGTTGCGAGGGCATTTGTACTCCTGTTGTGGCCTATTTTAGCACAGCAAGGAGGTGGATGCAACATGGAACGACAAAAGAAGACAACCAAAAATTTGCGTACGGGATGAGGGTTTGTGCACAAAATACACAAGCGCACACGTAAAGAAAGGTGGCCTGCGGCCACCTTTCTTTACCGTGCATGCTTGTGTATTTTGTGCACAAACCCCCATCCCGTACGCAAATTTTTGGTTGTCTTCTTTTGTCGTTCCATGTTGCATCC
>JAZSJB010000101.1:0-31522 GCA_045534105.1 Lawsonibacter sp.
CAGCAAGCTGGGCGAATATGTGATCGACATTACAATGACGGAGTGATTATTATGTTTTTTAAAAAGTGGTTCACTTCTGCGCCATTTGAGCCGGATCTGACTCGAGTTGTTCTTTATAATGGCGATTACTACGGTGTATCCGATGATTCCATGTCCGTTTATACACTGCGTGACTGGGACGAGAGCTGGGATCCGGACTTTCATGAGTTGGCGATGGATTGCGCCTTGGCTATTTTAGATGACTATCCCATCGTGGTCAACTGTTTGCATTCGGGTATTGTGGGAAAAAGTGTGCACGAAGAGGAGGCTGTAGAAAAATACCTCCGTAGTATTAAGGGTCTGGATTTTGGTGCGCTATCTAACAGTGCTGTTACGCTGACCCATGGTCCGGATCGCAGTCTGGTTGCATCGTTCGACCATGACGATGATTGGTTTCAGATGTGTTTTTATGGGTATCGGCAACTCCCTGCGGGTGGCGCACAGGCCGGCGTGCCGTTTGAACCTGATGTGAAACTCTATTTTAAGCATCTGCACACATGCTTAGTCATTACAACAAAGAACAGCATTGATGTCTATGCGGACAAAATCCGGGAGGTCTGCAAGAAATATGGAAAGACTTTGGTAATTCAGGATCTTCCATCTCGTGAAAATAAAAATCCCTAATTGATGCATTGCTGCTGCGGGATGCATTGTGCTCCGTAGCAAGCCAGCTGGAACGGGACCTGGACAACGCCATCCGGGAAAACGATTATATCACGGACGAGACGGCGAACAGGCTGAAAGCGGCGGTAAGCGAGCTGGACCACTGCGGGGTCAGTACCAGTTTTCTAAACAGCAAGATCGACAAGCTGGCGTGGTTCGTTGGGGGAGATCCGGCCAAGATCAGAAATCTGCAAAGCAAACTCAATGATTTGGGCGTTGGACAGAGTTTGAAAGTGGATGGGGTATATGGCGCAAAAACGAAAGCGGCCATAGACCGGTTGATTGACAAAACCTCGGATTTCCTCAAGGATTCAAACGAACTTCGCGCATTTGCGGTGGCAACGGAAGCCGTTGCCGCAGTAGGGGTGGCGTCCATCTCAAAAAGAGAGTTGGACTATGCAATCAAAAAAGGATGGCAACTCTTATGGAATACGATTTGGGACTTGGGGGCTGAGTGCTATTTGCGGCCGAAAGGGTATGATGTAGCCGCCCTGTTGCTGCAGCACTCTTTACAAAGTTCCCCCAGCGACCTCCGCTTCTCTCAATCACACTGGGTTGCGCAGAAAATTATGCAAAGCAGAGGCTTTAAGGATGCTTTTACTGAACTGGAAAGGAATATAAAGGGAAATCCGGATATATTTTCTGCCCCCGAAAAAATCAATTTAAATTTCCAAAACTCTGGTGACACAGATCTGTACTACGGAATCGGGAAATGTGAGATCAAATGCGCCTACACGAAATCTCCCTCATCCATACGGATAAAGTTCACCATAGATGATAAGTACAATTTTGACGAAATTCGAACCATCCAGAGAGACGTCGAACAATCTGTTGTTTTTGAATTTGGGCTTGGAAATTTAGCTAATGATCTGGGTTTTCTTTCGCAAGTGACCGATGTTATATCCGTATATCATGTTTATGTTTCGTTTGAAAAAACAATTGATTTGCGCTAAGAGGTGATTGCTCATGAAGAAAAGACGCGTTTCTCCGTTCGTACTTTCGATGCTGATGTTTGGCCTGTTGTTCAGTTCTATTTTGGTGTACGGAGTATGGACAACGAGCGTGTGTTCTAATTTGAGGGTTCCCTTTCCGGACGGCACACAAACTATTCAGGAGACAGATACCCACCAAGGTTTTTTTCGAAGCAAAGGAATCGCTGTAGTGGTGGCACAAATTCCGGAAGCCCACATCCAAGAGTTTGGCAACGAGTTGCGGAATAAAGACTTTTCTTCAGGTCCTCCTGTGGGACCGGCACACGAACTTTTGTCCTCTATCGAAGCAGCTGCTCAAATTTTGGATTCGTCAAACACGATGGTCAATTATGAAGATGAGGCACTCGCTATTGTTGAGGAACCTTTTTCGGACTGTTCTGCGGCCATATATGATTTGGAAACCGGTCTTTTCTGCTACATTGAGTACGACGAGTAACAATTATATATACAAAAACCCCTGTAACCGGTGTGGTTACAGGGGTTTGTTCTGGTGGACGATACAGGACTTGAACCTGTGACCTCCCGCACGTCAAGCGGATGCTCTACCAGCTGAGCTAATCGTCCAAACAGCATAGGTTATTATAGCGGTCGCCCTCTCCTTTGTCAACCCCTTTTTCTCCATTCTAAAAACTTTTTATTTTCTCGTCCCGAACCCCTATCATTCCTCCTTTGTTTCCTATATAATAATTTCATCTACTATATTGATAAAGGGGTCTGAAACTATGCTGCAACTTGATCTTTCCAAGCTGTCCTCTTTCCTCCCCGGAGACTATATCTCCTCACGCCAGAAGGCCTTGGCGGCTGCTCACGCCATGCTGCAGGAAGGCAACGGCCCCGGCAGTGACTTCACCGGCTGGGTCAAGCTACCCGTCAACTATGACAGGGTGGAGTTCGAACGAGTCAAAGGCGCGGCCAAAAAGATCCAGGCCGACTCTCAGGTGCTGGTGGTCATCGGCATCGGCGGCTCCTACCTGGGCGCCCGGGCAGTGATCGAGCTTTTGTGCTCCAACAACTACAACCTTAAGAAAAAAAACACCCCAGACATCCTGTTCGTAGGCAACAGCCTGTCCACCGACACCATGCTGGAGGCCATTTCCCTCATCGGTGACCGGGATTTCTCCATCAACGTCATCTCCAAGTCCGGCACCACCACGGAGCCCGCCGTGGCTTTCCGCATCTTTAAGGGCCTGCTGGAGGCCAAGTATGGCAAGCGGTCCGCCGCCAAGCGCATCTACGCCACCACCGACAAGGCCCGTGGTGCCCTGAAGAGCCTGGCCGATACAGAAGGATACGAGACTTTTGTTGTCCCCGATGACATCGGCGGTCGCTACTCCGTGCTCACCGCCGTGGGCCTGCTGCCCATCGCAGCTGCCGGTATTGACATTGAAACCCTCATGTCCGGCGCGCAGGACGCTATGGCCGCACTGGCCGTTCCCAGTCTTGAAAATGTGGGTTGGCAGTATGCCGCCGCCCGCCACGCCCTGTACGAGGACGGCAAGCGCATTGAGATCCTGGCCGGGTACGAACCCAGCTTCCGTTTCTTTGCCGAGTGGTGGAAGCAGCTGTACGGCGAGAGCGAGGGCAAGCAGGGCAAGGGCCTGTTTCCTGCCAGCGTGGAATTCACCGCCGACCTGCACTCCATGGGCCAGTATATTCAGGAGGGACACCGCAACCTGTTTGAAACCGTCATCCGCTTTGAGCAGCCCCGCGGCAAGCTGCTCATCCCCACCGACCCGGACAATGTGGACGGCTTGAACTTCCTGGCTGGCAAGGACCTGGCCTTTGTGGCTGAGCAGGCTCTGCGCGGTACCATTCTGGCCCATGTGGACGGTGGCGTACCCAACATCCTAATCACTCTGCCCTCCATTCGGGCCGACGTGGTGGGCTGGCTGATCTACTTCTACGAGTATGTGTGCGGCCTGTCCGGCTATCTGCTGCAGGTCAATCCCTTTGACCAGCCCGGTGTGGAAGCCTACAAGAAAAACATGTTCGCCCTGCTGGGCAAACCCGGCTACGAGGACCGCAAGGCAGAACTGGAAGCCCGCTTGTAACAAGAGGTCGACCCGTTATCCAAAGACTTCCGGCTTCTTTCCAAAATTTTCACAATTATCCAGTTGAAAACTTTGCTGTGATATGGTAAAGTGTAAACATGGAATAGGTGGACTCCCACCTGCCACTACAATCGTAAGGAGTGATACACATGGTCAGAGTAATCATGGGCAAGAAGGGCTCCGGCAAGACGAAGCAGATGATCGAGATGATCAATTCCGCCGTCCAGACCGAGCACGGCAATGTTGTTTGCATCGAGAAGGGTGAGAAGCTCACTTTTGATATCCACTATCAGATCCGTCTGGTAGAGGCCAGCCAGTACGATATCGCCAGCTACACAGCCCTGAAGGGCTTTATCAGCGGCCTGTACGCCGGCAACTACGACATCACCCACATTTTCATCGACAGCGTCACCAAGATCGCCGGCGGTGATTGCAATGTGGATACCGAGAGCTTCCTGGATTGGCTGAACGTCTTCTCCGAGAAGCACAACATCAAGTTCACCGTCACCATCAGTGATGATGCTTCTCTGGCTTCCGAGGGCATCAAGAAGTATTTCTGATCTGTCTGATCAAGCCGCCCGCAGCAGTAGCTGTGGGCGGCTTTTTACAGCTCTTGCGCCGATGCACCCAACAGCAGCATGGCCCCCGCCAGTGCCAATGTTTGCAGCTCATCCGTGCCCTCCGGAATGCGCATCGGAAACTCCTGCCGCTCCACTACCGTCCCGTCCAGCCGCACCAACTCCCTCTGTAGCGCCACCCAGACTCGATTTTTCTCCCGACTGGACAAAGTAATGCTGTCCCGTCCTGACATACCGTAGCTCACCGCACTGCAGGCCTGCAGCGCGCCAAGCTGCTGTGTCGCGTTTCCCGGCAGCAGCACTGTTCCGCACTCCAGCTTCCCCCACACTGTCAAGCACGCCTCCGGCGCCACCACTAAAAGCCCCGGTCTCTGGTCCGCACCCACCGCTGGGCCAAACCGGGCCACCAGCCTCCGGGCAAGCTGCTCTCCCCGTTCCAGCACCGCGAAACCCGTCATATGACCGCTCCTTTCTCCCACAGTGTGGGCAGTGGGGCGCTTTTTTATGTCACTTTTCCTTTTTAACAAAGAAACGCGCCCAATATATTCTGGTTTTCTTGACTTCCACCCACAAAATGCGGTATTATTATCCTGTCTTATTATTACTTCCGGAAGAGTGAGGTATCCTCTTTATGGCTCAGAAAAAAGCGAACTACGGCAACGAATCCATCTCCTCCCTGAAAGGGGCCGACCGGGTGCGCAAACGCCCGGGTGTCATCTTCGGCTCTGACGGCCTGGAGGGGTGCGAACACGCCGTTTTCGAGATCCTGTCCAACGCCATCGATGAGGCCCGCGAGGGTCACGGCTCCCTCATCACCGTCACCCGGTACGCCGACCACTCCATCGAGGTGGAGGACTTTGGTCGCGGCTGCCCCGTGGACTGGAACGAAAAGGAGCAGAAGTACAACTGGGAGCTGGTGTTCTGCGAGCTGTACGCCGGCGGCAAGTACGGCGCGGACGGAGATAACTACGAATACTCCCTGGGTCTGAATGGTCTGGGCTCCTGCGCCACTCAGTACGCCTCGGAATTTTTTGATGCCGTGATCCACCGGGACGGTTTTGAGTACACCCTCCATTTCGAAAAGGGCGAGAACGTGGGCGGCCTGAAAAAGGAACCTTGGACCGGCAAGAAAACCGGCTCCAAATTCCGTTGGAAGCCCGACCTGGAGGTCTTTACCGACATTGACATCCCCGTGGAATACTTTACCGATGTCATCAAGCGTCAGGCCGTGGTCAATGCTGGGGTCACCTTTGTGTTCCGCAATCAGGTGGGAGGGAAGTTTGAGACCGCCGAATTTAAATATGAGAACGGCATCGTGGATTATGTGACCGAGCTGGCCGGAGAGAGCTCCCTCACCCTGCCCGTGTTCTGGCAGGCCGAGCGCAAGGGCCGGGACCGCGAGGACAAGCCGGAATATAAGGTCAAGCTGTCTGTGTCCTGCTGCTTCTCCAACAAGGTGCAGCTTATCGAGCACTATCACAACTCCTCCTGGCTGGAGCACGGCGGTTCCCCGGAAAAAGCCATGCGCTCCGCCTTTGTCTCCGCCATCGACAGCTGGCTGCGCCAGCAGGGAAAATATCAAAAAACGGAGAGCAAGATCACCTGGAACGACATTCAGGACTGTCTGGTACTGGTAAGCAACAACTTCTCCACCCAGACCAGCTACGAAAACCAGACCAAAAAGTCCATCACCAACAAATTTGTCCAGGATGCCATGGCCGCCTTCCTCAAGTCCCAGCTGGAGGTTTATTTCATCGAAAACCCCATGGATGCCCAGAAGATCGGCGAACAGGTGCTCATCAACAAGCGTTCCAGAGAGTCTGCAGAAAAACAGCGTCTGAACATCAAAAAGAAGCTCACCGGCTCCATGGACATCTCCAACCGGGTGCAGAAGTTTGTAGACTGCCGCACCAAGGACGTGGATCGGCGCGAGCTGTATATCGTGGAGGGCGACTCCGCTCTGGGCAGTGTCAAACTCAGCCGTGACGCGGAGTATCAGGGCATTATGCCCGTGCGTGGCAAGATTCTCAACTGTCTGAAGGCCGACTACGCCCGCATTTTCAAAAGTGAGATCATTACCGACCTGATCCGCGTGCTGGGCTGCGGGGTGGAGGTCAGTGAGAAGCGGGCCAAGGACCTGTCCGCCTTTGACCTTTCCAACCTGCGCTGGAACAAGATCGTCATCTGTACCGACGCAGACGTGGACGGTTTCCAGATCCGCACTCTGATTTTGACCATGCTCTACCGCCTGACCCCCACCCTCATCAATGAGGGCTATGTGTATATCGCCGAGTCCCCCCTGTACGAGATCCTCTACAAGGAAAAAACCTGGTTTGCTTACTCCGATAAGGAGAAAAATGATATTGTCAACGGCGAACTGGCCGGCAAGAAATGCATCATCAACCGCTCCAAGGGTCTGGGCGAGAATGACCCGGACATGATGTGGCTGACTACCATGAATCCGGAGACCCGGCGGCTTATCAAGGTCATGCCCGAAGATGTGGAGGCCACCGCGCAGGTCTTTGACCTGCTGCTGGGGGACGACCTGCAGGGCCGCAAAAATCATATTGCCGAAAACGGGTATAAATATCTTGAATTAGCAGACATTTCTTAAGGGAGAGTCTCATGAACCTCTTTGACATTATGGGACCCATTATGGTTGGTCCCTCCAGCTCCCACACCGCCGGAGCAGTGCGTATGGGCAGCATGGCCCGCGCCCTGTTGGGCCAGGTGCCGGTAAAGGCAAATCTGTTCCTCCACGGCTCCTTCGCCTCCACCGGTGCAGGCCACGGCACCCATCAGGCGCTGGTGGCTGGGATCCTCGGCCTTGCTCCGGACGATAGCCGAGTCCCCAACAGCTTTGCTCTGGCCAAAGAGCGGGGGCTGAACGTCTGCTTTGATGTGATCTTCCTTCGGGATGCCCACCCCAACAGTGCCCTTATTCAGCTTGAGGGGGCTCAGGGCGGCAGGTTGGAGGTCGCCGCCTCCTCTCTGGGCGGCGGACGCATCCGGGTTTTTCAGGTGGACGGTCTGTCCTGCTCCTTCAGCGGGGATCTTCCCACCCTGGTGGTCCACAACACCGACCAGCCCGGCTGCGTCAGTCAGGTCACCGGTGTGCTGGCCCGGCGGGGGATGAACGTGGCCAGCCTGCAACTCAACCGGGACGGACGGGGTGCGCGCGCTGTCATGGTCATCGAAAGCGACCAGGTCATCTCTGAGCGCGCTGCCGAAGAGTTGCGCGCCCTTCCCGGCATTCTGCGGGTCACCCGCTATACCCCCGAAGGGATGGAGGACGAGGCATGATAACCTTTGAATCTCTGGAGCAGATGCTCCTTGACACCCGACAATCCGGCCTGCCCCTGTGGAAAAATGTCCAGCTCAGTGACTGCCGCACTCAGAATATCACCCCCGAACAGTCCTGGGCCAAAATGGCCGCCCTGCTGGAAGCCATGACCCAGGCGGACGAGAGCTACCGGGCGGAGGACCGCTCCGCCAGCGGTCTGTCCGGCGGCGCGGGTGGAAAAATGGCCGACTACGCCGAGGGCACACCCCTGTGCGGTCCATTCCTGTCCGAAGTGATGGCGGGCGCCCTGCGCATGGGCGAGTGTAACGCCTGCATGAAGCGCATCGTAGCCGCTCCCACGGCGGGAGCCTGCGGAGTCCTGCCCGCGGTGCTGCTGCCCTATGCCCGACAGTTCGGGGCATCCAAAGAACAATTGACGCAGGCCCTGTATGTGGCCTCAGGCTTCGGCATGGTCATCGCCCACCGGGCCTCCATCTCCGGGGCCGAGGGGGGCTGTCAGGCAGAGATCGGCTCCGCCGCCGCCATGGCCGCACCCGCACTGGTCTTTTTACAGGGGGGCACCCCGGAACAGATGGCCCATGCCTGCGCCATGGCGGTAAAGAACCTGCTGGGCCTTGTGTGTGATCCGGTGGGGGGACTTGTGGAAGTGCCCTGTGTCAAGCGCAATGTCATCGGCGCCATGGACGCCCTGTCCGCCGCCCAGATGGCCTTGGCGGGCATCGAAAGTCGTATCCCCCCCGACCAGGTGCTGGACGCCATGGCCGAGGTGGGCCGCTCCCTGCCCCACACCCTGCGGGAGACGGGTAAGGGCGGTCTGGCCGCCACCCCCTTCGCCCAGCAGTACGCTCCAAAAGAGATTTAAACAAATAAGGACTGATCGCTTTGGCTAAAAAGAAAGCGCCGGAAACGGCTCCCAAACGCACAAACAACCCCAACGTCATGGGCCTGCGTCCCGAGGTGCTGGAACAGCCCATCACCCAGACGTTGGAGCTGAACTATATGCCCTATGCCATGTCCGTCATCGTCTCCCGGGCCATCCCGGAGATCGACGGCTTCAAGCCCAGCCACCGCAAGCTGCTGTACACCATGTACCAGATGAAGCTGCTGGGCGGCGCACGGACCAAGAGTGCCAACATCGTGGGCCAGACCATGAAGCTCAACCCCCACGGCGACGCAGCCATCTATGACACCATGGTACGCCTGAGCCGGGGCTACGGAGCCCTGCTCCACCCCCTGGTGGACTCCAAGGGCAACTTCGGCAAGGTCTACTCCCGGGACATGGCCTGGGCCGCACCCCGGTATACCGAGGCCAAGCTGGACGCCATCACCACGGAGTTTTTCCGGGACATTGACCAGGACGCGGTGGACTTTGTGGACAACTACGACGGCTCCATGAAGGAACCCTCCCTGCTGCCCACCACCTTCCCCAACGTGCTGGTCAGCGCCAATCAGGGCATTGCCGTAGGTATGGCAAGCAACCTGTGCGGCTTCAATCTGGAGGAAGTGTGCGACACCACCATTGCCTATCTGAAAAATCCCGACCACGACCTGATGACCACCCTGAAGGCCCCTGACTTCCCCACGGGCGGTGAACTGCTCTATGATGCCGCCGCCCTGAACGAGGTGTATAAGACCGGGCGCGGCTCCTTCCGGGTGCGGGCCAAGTGGCGCTATGTCAAGACGGAAAACCTTATCGAAATTTACGAGATTCCCTACACCACCACCGCCGAGGCCATCATCGACAAGGTGGCTGAACTCATCAAGGCCGGCAAGGTGAAGGAGATCGCCGACATGCGCGATGAGACCGACCTGTCCGGTCTGAAGCTGACCATCGACCTGAAGCGGGGCACCGACCCGGACAAGCTTATGGCCCGGCTGTTCAAGTACACCCCCCTGATGGACTCTTTCTCCTGCAACTTCAACATCCTCATCGCCGGCATGCCGCGCGTCTTAGGCGTAGGCGAGATTTTGGAGGAGTGGACCGCCTGGCGCATGGACGGCGTGCGCCGGCGCACCTACTTCACCATGAAGAAAAAGCAGGATAAGCTCCATCTGCTCAAGGGCCTCAAGCGCATCCTGCTGGACATTGACCGGGCCATCAAGATCATCCGCGACACCGAAGAGGATGCGGAGGTCATCCCCAACCTGATGATCGGCTTCGGCATTGACGAGGTGCAGGCCGAATATGTGGCCGACATCCGCCTGCGCAACATCAACAAGGAGTACATCCTCAAGCGGGTGGAGGAGACCGCCTCTCTGGAGGACGAGATCGCCGATCTGGAGGACATCGTCAACAATCCCAAGCGCATCAAAAAAATCATTATCGGCGAGTTGGAGGACGTGAAGAAAAAGCACGCCGCCCCCCGCCGCACCGACATTATCTACGAGCATGAGGCGGAGGAAATTCTGGAAGCCGAGCCGGAAGTGCCCGACTACCCCGTCCACCTCTTCCTGTCTCGGGAGGGATACTTCAAGAAGATCACCCCCCTGTCCCTGCGCATGAGCAGTGAGCAGAAGTATAAAGAGGGCGATGGCCCCTCCCAGCAGTGGGATGCCACCAACCGGGATGAGATCATGGTCTTCACCGACAAACAGCAGTGCTACAAGGCCCGCCTGAGCGACTTTGACGACACCAAGGCCAGCGTACTGGGCGACTACCTGCCCTCCAAGCTGGGCATGGAATCGGACGAAAAGGTGGTTTGGGCCTGCCTGCCCGGCGACTACTCCGGCCACGCGCTGTTCTTCTTTGAAAACGGCAAGGCCGCCCGGGTGGATCTTTCCGCCTACCAGACCCAGACCCGCCGCAAAAAGCTCACCGGCGCATACAGCGACAAATCACCCCTGGTCTGCGCCTTCCTGCTCCGGGAGGATCTGGAACTGGCCGTTCAGTCCACCGAGGGCCGGTGTCTGGTGTTCCACACCGCGGTGCTCAACCCCAAGTCCACCCGCGCCACCCAGGGCGTAGGCGTCATGACCATGAAGCCCAAGTACAAGCTGGAGTCCGTCAAGCCCCTTGACCAGACCCACATCGTCAACGCCGCCCGCTACCGCGCCCGCTCCCTGCCCATCGCGGGAGCACTGCTCAAGGACGTGGACCGGGGCGAGGAGCAGATGACCCTGCTGTAAAAATTAAGGAGGATTACATAATGGCCAACATCGATCTGCTGCGCAAGAATCTGGAGTCCCGTGGCTATGCCACCTCCCACTTCTCCACCGCAAAGGAGGCCGCCGACTACCTGAACGGACAACTGGACGGCACCACCGTGGCCTTCGGCGGCTCCACCACGCTGGCCGACATGGGGCTGTACGAGTCCCTGTCCACCCACAACACCGTCTTCTGGCATTGGAAGGGCAACACCCCCGCCGACGGAGCAAAAGCGGAGTACTACATCTCCTCCATCAACGGCGTGTCCGAAAATGGTGAACTGATCAACATTGACGGCGTGTGCAACCGGGTGTCCGAGACTCTGTTCGGCCACAAGAAGGTCTACTTCGTCATCGGTACCAACAAGATCGCCCCGGACTACGACGCCGCCCTGTTCCGTGCCCGGAACACCGCCGCCCCGCTGAACGCCCGCCGGCTGAACAAGAACACCCCCTGCGCCACGGGCGACGAGATCAAGTGTTATGACTGCAAAAGCCCCGAGCGTGTCTGCCACGCCCTGACCGTGCTGTGGACCGCCCCCGGCGGCGCCGCTTACGAAGTGGTCATCGTGGATGAAGCCCTTGGATACTGAGCCATTCTCATACCAACAGACAGCCGCCCACAGGGCGGCTGTCTTCTTTTTAAAAGATTTTTGCTGTTTTTGAAAAAAGCCCTTGACATAGGGCGAATTCGTGTTATAATACAATTCGCTGTTGCGAGTGTAGCTCATCTGGTAGAGCGCCACCTTGCCAAGGTGGAGGTAGCGAGTTCGAGCCTCGTCACTCGCTCCATAAACGACAGATTTCGAATGAAATCTGTCGTTTTTCTTTTTTATTTTCGGAAAGGGTGATTTTTATGCTCCCTCGTATTCTCATCTCCGCTGCCACTGCCAAGCCGGATGCGGCCCTGAACTACGAAAACGCCGTCCGGGCCGCAGGGGGCCGTTCCGTCACCCGGTACTGTCCGGATGTTGACCTGTCCTTTGACGGCCTGCTCCTCACCGGTGGCGGTGACGTGGACCCCGCCCGGTACGGGCAAGAGGACCACAGCTCTCTGCTTCTCGACCCGGACCGGGATCGGACCGAACTGGCTCTGGTCAAAGCTTATCTGGACGCAGGCAAGCCCATTCTGGGCATCTGCCGGGGGATACAGGTGCTCAACGTAGCTCTGGGCGGCACACTGGTGCAGGACTTGGGTGAGACCCTAAATACATTTCACCGCAGAGTCGATGCCGATAAAGTACATCCCATACTGGCACAGGAGGGCAGTGTCCTGCACACCCTCTACGGCCCTCTGTTTTCCGTAAACAGTGCCCATCATCAGGCTGCGGACATCCCAGGCAAGAGCGCTCTCATCACCGCCCGGTCCGAGGCCGGGGTGGCGGAAGCCCTTGAAGTGCCCGGAAAGCCCATTCTGGGCGTGCAGTTCCACCCGGAGCGCATGACAGGAGCGCACCTGCGAGCGGATACAGTGGATGGTATCTCCATTTTCCGCTGGTTCATGGAACAGTGTACCAAGTAAACGAAACGGCTGACCTTTGATAAGGTCAGCCGTTTTCTTTCTGTTCCAGATCAAGCAGGACTTGCTTCAATTCTACGCCTCCGGCATACCCGGACAGCGCTCCGCCTGCTCCCACTATACGGTGACAGGGAATGATGATGGGGATGGGATTTCGCTTGCAGGCCGTGCCCACAGCCCGAAAGCCCTGTGGGCAGCCCGTTGCAATGGCGATATCCCGGTAAGAGCGGGTGCATCCGTAAGGGATATTCCCCACCGCCGCCCACACTCTCTTCTGAAAGGGGGTGCCCTGTGGGGCAAGAGGCAGGTCAAAAATCCGCCGCTCTCCCGCCAGATATTCCAAAACCTGTCTGCGCCCCTCGGCCAGCAGAGGTGTCTCGTGGGGCGCGAGGCGCGGAGTGGGGGTGCTGGGCAAATAAAGGCGCACGATGGCGCCGGCTTCCTCCCCAAGAGCCATTTCCCCCAAAGGGGTGGAAAAGGAGAGAAATTCCATTAGTATCGGCGCACCACAGCTACCACCTTGCCGATAATTTGGGCACAGGTGCCGTCAATGGGCTCGTAAGCGGGGTTTTCGGGCAGCAGCCATGTCTGTCCGTTCTGCCGGCTGAGGGTCTTGACAGTAGCCTCGTCCTCAAACAGGGCCACCACGATCTCGCCGTTGCGGGCATCCTGCTGGCGGTGGACCACCACAAGGTCATCCGGGAGAATGCCGGCGTTGAGCATAGATTCCCCACGCACCCGCAGGGCAAAGTGCTCACCCTCCAGCCCCTCGGTATCAAAGGTCAGGTAGTCCTCGATGCACTCCTGTGCCAGAATAGGAGAACCGGCAGCCACACTGCCGATGACAGGCACCTGATTGGCGTGGGCGTCCAGTTCCTCCGCCACCGCCTTGCCGGGGACGGAAATGGCACGGGTCTTACCCTCTGCCTTGTTGATCATACCGGCCTCCTCC
Organism: Lawsonibacter sp.; assembly: GCA_045534105.1. Lineage (GTDB taxonomy): Bacteria > Bacillota > Clostridia > Oscillospirales > Oscillospiraceae > Lawsonibacter. The sequence goes on from JAZSJB010000101.1 coordinate 13,243, forward strand.
AGCCCCTTCAGGTGGAAGTGGACGGTGGAGGGAGAGCGCAGATCCAGTGCCTCACCGATCTCACGCACCGAGGGAGGATAACCATTTTCAGCGGTGAAGGCGAGAATATAGTCATAAATCTGCTGCTGCCTGGCGGTGAGTTTTTTCATGTGACGACCCCTTTCTCAGCACATAAAAACATATGTTTGATTGGAGTATATCATATCCTTTTTCAAAAGTCAAACAGATGTTCTAAATATTTTAAAAGAAAAACACCGTGCCCTCAGGCACGGTGTTTGGTCTATTACTGCGCGTCCAGCCAGCGGCAGGCGCCCATGGCGGCGATGGCGCCATCACCGGCGGCGGTGGTCACCTGACGGATGAACTTGCTGCGGCAGTCACCGGCTACGTAGAGACCGGGCGTTTTTGTGGCACAGAACTCGTTCACATCATAATAGCCGTACTCATTCAGACCCACCAGATGGGCAAACGCCTCGTTCTCCGGCTGCAGGCCCACAGCAAGGAACGCGCCGTCCACAGTGATCTCGCTGTCCTCGCCGGTGGCATCGTTGTGCAGCTTCAGGCCGGTGAGCTGGCCGTCCGCGGTCTTGTATTCGGACACCACGGTGCTGAACAGAACTTTCACATTATCCTTAGCCATGAGGGCGTCGGCCAGTTTCTGCTCGCCGGTGAAGAAGGGCAGATTCTGCACCGCGGTGAACTTGGTGCACACCTCGCTCAAAAGCAGAGCCTCCTGCAGGGCGGAGTTGCCGCCGCCGATCATAGCGGTTTCCTGTCCGGTGTAGAACGCGCCGTCGCACACAGCGCAGAAGGACAGGCCCTTGCCCACCAGTTCCTCCTCGCCCGGCAGCCCCAGCATACGGTGCTTTACGCCGTTGGCCAGAATGACAGCCTTGCCCTCGTAAGAAGCGCCTTCCTCGGTGGTGACGGTGAAGCCGGATTCGGTCTTCTCCACGCCGGTGACGCACTCCATCTCCACATCCGCGCCCAGAGCCATCACCTGCTCGGCCAGTTTGTCGGCGAATTCCGCGCCGCTGATGAGGATGGTGCCGGGGATATTCTCCACCTTGGGGGAGAAGGCGATCTGACCGCCAAAGCCTGCCTTTTCAATGACCAGCGCGGTCTTGCCCGCCCGCAGGGCGTACACGGCAGCGGTAAGACCAGCAGGGCCGCCGCCCACGATGATTATGTCATGCATGATGAATTCCTCCCATTCTCTCTTTATACAGGGAAACGGGCCGGGCGGTGTCGCCCGGCCCGTTTGGACTATGATCTATGCGTTTTACAGGGATGCCAGATACTTCTTGATCTCAGGCACGCTGTAATAGGTCTGGAAGTCTGTGCCGTCGGTGATGACCAGCGTGGGAGCACCCTTGATGCCGTACTGACGGCACAGGTCCACGTTCTCGTCGGCGATCAGCTTCTCAAAGGGAACACCGGCCTTGGTCAGCTGGGCCTCGGCCACCTTGCAGTTGGGGCAGGTGACGCGAGAGAACAGGATGGCCTTGCCCTGTACGGGAGCGGCGGCAGTCTCCTGCGTGCAGCAGGCTTCCTCGACAACGGGGGCCTGGGGGGCAGCGCCCTCGCGGGTCAGCTTGGAGTTGCCGATATCATACACCTTGCGGTCCTGGAACTCCTGGCTCTTGCCGTCGTTCCAGTTTTTCACGGGACGGTAGTAGCCGGTGATGCGGCTGTACACCTCAGCTTCCTTACCACAGTGGGGGCAGGTATACTGCTCGCCGGTGAGATAGCCGTGCTCGGCACACACGGAGTAGGTGGGAGACATGGTGTAGTAAGGCAGCTTGTAGTCCTCCGCGATTTTGCGCACCAGGTTGGCAGCGGCCTTCCAGTCGGGCAGCTTCTTGCCCAAGAAGGCGTGGAACACGGTGCCGGAGGTGTACAGAGTCTGCAGCTCATCCTGCACGTCCAGGGCGGAGAAGATATCCTCGGTGTAGCCTACGGGCAGGTGAGAGGAGTTGGTGTAGTAGGGAGTGCCGTTCTCGTTGGCGGTGATGATGTCGGGATAGTGCTTCTTGTCGTGCTTGGCGAAGCGGTAGGTGGTAGATTCGGCGGGAGTGGCTTCCAGATTGTACAGGTCACCGTACTGCTCCTGATAGTCGCTCAGCCGCTCACGCATGTGGTTGAGCACATCCTTGGCAAACTGCTGGACCTTCTCGTTAGTCAGGTCGGCACGCAGCCACTTGGCGTTCAGACCCACCTCATTCATGCCGATCAGGCCGATGGTGGAGAAGTGGTTGGAGAAGGTGCCCAGATACCGCTTGGTGTAGGGATACAGGCCATTGTCCAGCAGCTTGGTGATAACAGTGCGCTTGGTCTTCAGGCTGCGGGCAGCGATGTCCATGAGCTTGTCCAGGCGCTTGTAGAAGTCGCCCTCATCGGAGGCCAGGAAGGCAATGCGGGGCAGGTTGATGGTGACCACGCCCACGGAGCCGGTGGACTCACCGGAGCCGAAGAAGCCGCCGGACTTCTTGCGCAGCTCACGCAGGTCCAGCCGCAGACGGCAGCACATGGAACGCACGTCGGAGGGCTCCATATCGGAGTTGATGTAGTTGGAGAAATAGGGGGTGCCGTACTTGGCGGTCATCTCAAACAGCAGCTTGTTGTTCTCGGTCTCGGACCAGTCAAAGTTGCTGGTAATGGAATAGGTGGGGATGGGGTACTGGAATCCACGGCCGTTGGCGTCGCCCTCGATCATGATCTCGATGAAGGCCTTGTTGACCATGTCCATTTCCTTCTTACAGTCGCCGTAGGTGAAGTCCATCTCCTTGCCGCCAACGATCGCGGGCAGATCCTTCAGGTCAGCAGGCACGACCCAGTCCAGGGTGATGTTGGAGAAAGGAGCCTGGGTACCCCAACGGGAGGGGGTGTTGACGCCGTAAACGAAGGACTGGATGCACTGCTTGACTTCCTTCTGGGACAGGTTATCCACCTTGACGAAGGGTGCCAGGTAGGTGTCGAAGGAGGAGAATGCCTGTGCGCCGGCCCATTCGTTCTGCATAATGCCCAGGAAGTTGACCATCTGATTACACAGAGTAGACAGGTGGCTGGCAGGAGCAGAGGTGATCTTGCCGGGAACGCCGCCCAAGCCCTCCTGGATCAGCTGCTTCAGGCTCCAGCCTGCGCAGTAGCCGGTGAGCATGGAAAGATCGTGCAGATGCACAGCAGCGCTGCGGTGCGCCTCTGCGATCTCCTCGTCGTAGATCTCAGACAGCCAGTAGTTGGCGGTGATAGCGCCGGAGTTAGAAAGGATCAGACCGCCGACGGAGTATGTAACGGTGGAGTTTTCCTTCACGCGCCAGTCGTTGATCTTCAGATAGTTGTCGACCAGATCCTTGTAGTTGAGCAGAGCCGCATTGACGTTGCGGATCTTCTCTCTCTGCTTACGGTACAGAATGTAGGCCTTGGCAACGTCGGAGTAGCCGGCGTTGGACAGAACCTGCTCCACGCTGTCCTGAATGTCTTCGACGGAGATCACATCATTCTTGATCTTAGCCTCGAAATCGGACGCAACCTGCAGAGCCAGCAGATTGATAACACTGGGGTGGTACTTGCGGTCTTGGGCTTCAAAAGCCTTGGTCATCGCGGCGGAAATCTTGGAAATATCAAATTCCACAGTGCCGCCGTCTCTTTTTTGTACGCGATACATAAACAAACCTCCATATATAGAAATACAGGCACAGCCTGAAATGCGACAGTGCCTGTATTATATCTAGATATTGTGGGTTTGTCAATAGGTTTTTCCAATATATTGTGGGAAAATTTGAAAAATAAAACTATATCTTGTGGTTTAGTCTGCTCCGCGAATTTCCACAAATTCTGCGTAAGGCGTCAGAATTTCCTTGAAACAGCTTAATTTTTCAGCGCTGGGGGTATGCAATCCGGACACCAAAACGCTGTCTCTGTCGGCGTAGGGCTGCAGGAACAGCCGTTTTGCCTTGCGGTCAGGAGAAAGCTGAGAAAGCCATTGTCCCAATGCCAAAATATCGGCTTCGCTATGGAATTCCTCCACCACCGTGGTGCGGAACTCGTAGTCCAGCTCCCCTTCCATTAAAAAGACTATACTTTTTTCGATCTCCTTGGGGAGCTGGGAAAGACCGATGGTTTCGCCGTAGCGGTCGGGGCTGTTTTTGATGTCCATAGCTACATAGTCGATCAATTTTTCTTCCACAAGGGCTTTCAGCATATCCGGGCGGCTGCCGTTGGTGTCTAATTTAATATAGTAGCCCATCTGCTTGATCTGCCGCAAAAGCTGGGGAAGATCATTTTGCAAAGTCGGCTCGCCGCCGGTGATGCACACGCCGTCTAAAATGCCGATGCGCTTGCGCAGAAAATCCAAAAGGGTTTCTACGGCAATGGTATCGTCCTGAGAAATGCCCAAAAGACCGCTGTTGTGGCAGAATGGGCAGCGGAAATTGCAGCCCTGCAGGAAAACCGTGCAGGCTACCCGACCGGGGTAGTCCAATAAGGTCATTTTTTGCAAACCGGAAATAATCATAGTGTCCTCCAAAGGTGTTTTTATTTGGACAAGCAAACGATCGATTCTACGTGCGCGCAGCGGGGGAACAGATCGGCTGCCAAAGCGTTTTTTAGGGCATAGCCCCGTTCTTTCAGCAGCGCCACATCTCGCGCCAAGGTGGCAGGATCGCAGGAAACATAGACGATCCGCCGGGGGGACATTTGGGTAAGCGCCTCAATGGTGTCGGCGGTCAAGCCCTTTCTGGGGGGATCCACCACAGCCACATCGATATGGATGCCCTTTGCGGCCAGTTCCAGGGCGGCTTGTCCTGCATCGCCGCAGAAAAACCGGGCATTTTCGATGCCGTTGCGCCGGGCGTTGTCCCTGGCATCCTCCACCGCCTGGGGGATCACCTCCACGCCGATGACCTTGCCGGCGGCAGCCGCCATTGCCAGGGTAATGGTGCCAACACCGCAGTACAGATCCAGCACGGTGTCTGCCGTGGTGATACCTGCCAGTTCAATGGCAGACTGGTATAGCCGCTGGGCCTGGTGGTGGTTGACCTGATAGAACGACCGGGGGGACAGCCGGAAATGCAGTCCGCAGAGGGTGTCCTCAATATAGCCCGGTCCGTAGAGGGTAATAAATTCATCACCCAGAATGATATTGGTGTCCTTGGTGTTGACACTGAGCACCAAGGTGGCAAAGCCGGGGATCTTTTTCAGCCGGTCGATCAGCTCCGGGGTGTGAGGCAGCTTCCTGCCGTTGACCGCAAGGCACACCAAGATCTGCCCGGAAACCTCACCCTTGCGGACATAAATATGCCGCAGAAGTCCCTTTCCGGTCTGCTCGTCATAGACGGTAATGCGATATTGGTTTACATAATCCAAAACGGCGTCTTTGACCTTGCCGGTAACCTCCGGAAGGATCAGGCAACGGTCGCTTTCCACCACACTATGGGTGCCTGCCCGGTAAAAGCCGGTGTAGGCCTTGCCCTTTTTGGCGGCAACGGGGTATTGGGCTTTGTTGCGGTAGCCGTAGCAGGTGGGCGCGGAAAGAATGGGGATCTCCTCCAAACTTTCACCGCCGATGCGGTTTAATGCCTGCAAAACCCGGTCAGCCTTTAGCCGGGATTCTTCTTTGTAGTCCATATGCCAAAAATCACAGCCGCCGCACAGCTTTGCTACGGGACATTCCCGGTTTACCCGGTGGGGCGATCTTTCCAAAAGCTCCACGATCTTGCCGGAAGCCCAGGTTTTCTGCGCTTTTTCAATGCGAACCGTGCATTTTTCACCCACGATGGCGTTGGGAATGAATACGGCGCAGCCCTCGATTTTGGCGATGCCTTGGCCTTGGGCGGTGTAATCTACGATGGTGGCTTCGTAAACTTGGTTTTTGATCAACATTCGGTTTCCTCCAGGGGAATTTCCATCATCAAATAGCGCTCCGTCATACCCATCTGTTCGTAAAAACGAATGGCGCTGTCATTTCCGTTCCAAACGTGGAGGGTAATGAAATTGCAGCCGGTTTCCTTGGCGTATGCCAGGGTATGGTCATACAGCGCCCGGGCGATGCCCATACGGCGATGATTTTCGTCCACACACAGATCGTCGATGTACAGCTCCTGCCGACCGATGGCGCAGGAGGAAGCAACAACCTGCTGATGTACGCAGAAGCAGTAGCCAGCCACAACGCCGTCTACATCCGCCACAAAAACCGGGCGGGTTTCGTCCTGCAGCAGCGTTGCCAGTTGGGAATCGTTATATTTTAATGTGCCGGCAGGGAAAATGTCGGGGCGAATGTTGTGATGCACCTGTCCCACCTGCTTCAGAAGCGACAAAATACCGGGAATGTCTTGCATTTGCGCCTTGCGGATCATCATAGCGGACACCTCTTTCAAAACTTTCGTTTATCATAGCACAAAAATCTTTTGCGGTAAAGCGCAAACCTTGGCAAATGGAAAAAAGGGTGCTAGAATATAGAAAAGGATGTGAAAAAGATGGATTACAAAAATTGTGCCCTATGTCCCAGAGCCTGCGGCGTTGACCGCACCGCAGGGCAAGTTGGTTTTTGTGGCGGCAGCGATACTGCCCTGGTGGCAAAGACCATGCTCCACAAATGGGAAGAGCCTGCCCTGGCAGGCAGCGGCGGCAGCGGCGCGATTTTCTTCGGCGGCTGTACCTTGGGTTGCAAATACTGTCAGAATCGGGCGATCTCCGGAAAACCTGTGGGAAAAACGGTGGACAGTATTGGTCTGCGGGCGATGATGGAGCAGCTGATCGCTGACGGCGCGGAAAATATTGATTTGGTTACCCCTACCCATTATCTGCCGACGATCTTGCCGGCGTTGGAACAGAAACTGCCTGTTCCGGTGGTGTATAACTGTGGCGGCTATGAGCGGGAGGAAACCATCAAGCTGCTTGACGGCAAGATAGACATTTACCTGCCGGATATGAAATACGCCGATGGGGCTTTGGCAGAAAAACTGTCGGGAGCAAAGGATTATTTCCCGGTGGCAGCCAGGGCGATCCGGCAGATGGTACAGCAGGTTGGTCCGGTACAATGGCAGGGGGAGAAAATCGTCAAGGGCGTGATCATCCGTCATTTGATCCTGCCGGGCTGTGTGGACAATTCCTTGAAGGTGCTGGATTGGATCGGCGAGAATTTCGCCCCCGGAGAGGTTTTGGTCAGCCTGATGCGGCAGTATACGCCTATGGGCGGCTTGCCTGCGCCCTTTGACCGGCAGGTCAGCAATGCGGAGTACGATGCGGTGCTCAGCTGGATGTATTTGAACGACCTGGAGGGCTTTACCCAGGAGGAAACTGCCGCCACCCGGGAGTTCATCCCGGATTTTTAGAAAAAAAACGCACCCCGGTGGGGTGCGTTTTTATGTATGTACTTACATTGTTTCGTCAGCTTCTTCTACCTCGACCAGTTCCTCCTCAGCCTCTTCCTCGGTGGGGAATTCCACAACCACGGGAGCCTCGGCGAAAACCTGGTTGGAGATGGCCTGTGTCCGAGCGGCCTTTTCATAGCTTCTGCGGACGATACCCTTGGTAACGATACCGAAGATCAACAGCACCAGGCCCACTGCAAATACGCCGATGCAGATGCCGGCGTTCATAGTAACCAGCTGGCGGATCAAGATCTCCACAATGCTGAAAAGTCCAAACTGCTGCGACCAGCCGGCAGGAATTGCCAAAACCGCAACGGTAAGGATCACAGAGGGCAGCGCGGCAGACATCAAGGTAATGCCGGCCTTGTTCATACCCACCCAGATCTGTTTCATATTTACCAGCAGGATCAAAATGATCAGCAGCAGGCAAGCACCGCCCAGCAGGTAAACCGTGTTGACGGACAGAACATTTCGAACGACGGTCATAATCTGCTCAGCTTCCACGCTGTCAGGGTTATGCATAGGATCGGAGGGACGGCCGTTGGGATAGAAAAGGATATCCACGATACCCTCTTCCTGGATCCGGGCAAAGTACTCGTTGTCCTGAATGATCGAGGTGATGTCGGCGATCACCTGGGGCGCGATCTCAACGCCAAAGACCTCCTCGATCAAGGGGGTATTTTCCGCGATCTTTGCCTCGATCTCCTCCGGTGTTATGGTAGCGGTGTTTTGACCGGTATAGACATCGCTGAGCATCGCTGCGCCCTTTTCTACCAGGAAATCGTCAAGGGTGGAGCGTTCCACAAAGTCCTGAACCGTGCCCAAAGACACCTGCAGCTCGTCGCCGAAGTCCTCGATCAGCGATTCGTAGAGCCAATCCACCATAGAGGCAGCGGCCTGCTGTTCTGCCAGGCGAATGTCAGCCGGGGCTAAGGTTTTTACTGTAACCCGCTGTGCAGCCGGGGCGTTACCGCCGGGAACGGCGCGTACCGGCGCTTTCAGATCCACAAACATAACCTGCCGCAGCAGACTTTGCAGATTTTCCTGGGAGGAAAGAATATTTACAAAATTGGAAATGAGAATGCCTGCCACGGCAGACACAAACAGCGCAATGCTCAGCAAGAATGTGATAAAGCCCAGTAAAAACCGGACACCGGGAGATAACCGCTTCATAAGAAAACTCCTTTGCATTTGTTGTACGCCTATTGTAATCAATTCTTGCAGATATGTCAACGCAATCTCCAATATGGTACTTGTGTTCTTTGGGAAAATAGTGTAGAATAAAACCCAAATAAGAATGGAGGAATCGGTATGCCCCGTTTTGGCAGAAAACAGAATAGTCCCGGCTTTGGCAGACGGAAATTATCTGTGGTCGCCAAGCTGGGCATTGTAGCCGGAGCCCTTGCGGTGCTGGCAGGCGGATTTTTTGGGATCCGGGCTTTGCTAAGCGCCGGGCAGAACGATCCCGGTGTCGGGACGGATCATCCGGCCGCGGCAGATACGGTGATCCATTTGATATCCGGTGGCGATGTGAATGTAACCGATAAGGTGGTAGCCGCCGGCGAAAAGGACGGCAGCTACGACTATGGCAACATCCTTTTGGATGTGATGCCGGTGCTGTCCGGCGGCGATCTGACCACCCTGAATTTTGAGGGAAATCTGTATCAGCCGCCCTATGGCTCGGCCAACAGCTGCGCGCCTGCGGAGCTGGCGGCAGCTTTGCGTAATGCCGGTGTGGATATTTTGCAGACCGCCAATTCCAAAAGCGTTACCAACGGCATTTTGGGCTTGTCCGCCACCCTTGATGGCATTCGCAATGCCGGAATGCAGAGCGTAGGCACGTATGCCAGCCAGGATCAGTTCCGACGGTATCAGGGCTTTGTGATCCGGGAAGTGGACGGAATTCGGATCGCCATTACCGCCTTTACCAAGGGTATGGACGGCAAGGGCTTGCCCAGCGGCAGCGAATACTGCGTCAATCTTCTGTATGAGGACTACAACAGCGCCTACCAAACGGTGGACGAGGAGGGTATCCGGTCGGTTTTGAAGGCCATCGAAAAGCAAAAGCCGGATGTTACCATCGCGCTTTTGCATTGGGGCAGCGAATTTAACGACCAGATCAGCAAGACACAAACCCAGATCGTTGAGATTATGGCCGATGGTGGCGTAGATGCCATTGTGGGTACACATTCCCATTATGTGCAGAAGATGGGCTTCGACCAGGAAACGGGAATGTTCATCGCCTATTCTTTGGGCGATTTCCTGGGGGACGGCGATGCTGCCGGTACGAATTATTCTGTGCTTTTGGATCTGGAGATCACCCGCAGCGGAGAAACCGGCGCGGTTTCCATCTCCGGCTATTCCTATACCCCGATCTACCGGTATGAGGACGAAACGGGCAATGTTCGTCTGTTGCGAATTCAGCAGGCGCTGACGGCATACGAAAACCGCAGCCTGAATGCGGTTTCGGAGGTTGCCTATGAGGCGATGAAAACCGCCTTGAGCCGTATTGAAAGCAGAGTAAAGGGATAAACAAAACCGAGGTGCTTTGGGCAACACTCCGTAAGGAAGTATTGGTTTTGAACGGCTCCTTTCTCGCTTAACTGCACAAAAATTCCCGAAATGCGTCAGCATTCCGGGAATTTTGTTATTTGTGAATCAAAAAAGTTGCCACTTCAAAACTGCATAGCACCTGAAAAGGGTGGAGATTTCTGTCTTGCCTCCCCAAAACGCTGTCATTCCGAGTGGAGCGAAGCGGAATCGAGGAATCTTCGCAGCAAACAGGCGCGGTAGATCCTTCGGCTCACTTCGTTCGCTCAGGATGACAGGTGCGGGCAATTATTGTCCGTTATTCTGCTTGGGCTTATGGTGGTGGCGGTGGCGGCGGTGATTGCTCTTCTTGGGTTTGTCCGCACCCTCGCCGGCAGGCGCAGCAGGGGCTGCAGGAGCAGCAGGCTGGGTAGCTGCAGGAGCGTTGGGCTTCTTGGAGCCGTGTCCTCTGCGATGGTGGCGGCGGTTGCCCTTATGCTCGGCTGCGGGAGCTTCCTCCTGCTTGGCAGTGGGGGCTTCGTCCACAGTACCGTCATTGTAGCGCACCCGGAAGGATTCCAGTTTGGGGAATTCCTCTTCGACGTCCTTGCGTTGGCGCCGCTTTGCGCCGGAAATGGGGGCAAGATCATCGGGAATGGGAGGATCGTTCTTCTTGGCCTTGCCGCTGCGAAGAACGGCAATATCCGCGTTGGGGAAGACGGAGATGGTCTCCGGCGCATCCTCCATACGAACCTTTACTCTCTGCCGCAGCAGATCTACCTCTACCACCGTACCGCGACCTTCCGGGGTATCCACGAAGGAATCCATTTTCGGAGCGGTGCGCAGCAGATCCTCATAGGCGTCCTGCTCATACTTGAGGCAGCACATCAGCCGTCCGCAAGTGCCGGAGATCTTTGTGGGATTCAGACTCAGATTTTGGGTTTTTGCCATTTTGATAGACACGGGCTGGAAGTCGTCTAAAAAGCTTGCGCAGCAGAAGGGACGGCCGCAAATGCCCAAGCCGCCAACCATCTTCGCCTTGTCCCGGACGCCGATCTGCCGCAGCTCGATACGGGTGTGGAACGCCGATGCCAGATTTTTTACCAGCTCCCGGAAATCCACCCGCTCATCGGCGGTGAAGAAGAAAATGATCTTGCTGCCGTCAAAAGCGCATTCGGCGCTGACCAGCTGCATATCCAGACCGTGCTCTTCGATCATTTTGACGCAGGTGTTGAAGGCGGATTCTTCCTTTTTTCGATTTTCTTCGATCACAGCTTCGTCCTGCTTATTGGCAAGCCGCAGAACACTGCGCAGAGGGCTGACAATGTCCTTTTCCGGAATCCGGTGATTACCGGCGGCGCAAATGCCGAATTCCGGGCCCCGGGCGGTGTCGATAATGACATGATCGCCGGTATGCAGCGTTAGTCCTGCAGGAGCGAAAAAGTATACCTTCTGACCGGGGCGGAACTGAATGTCCACCACTTCCACAGTGCGGTCGGTCGTAATTTGCTGTTCCATGTGTAACTCCTTTATCTCTGCCGAAAACGGCAGTCGCATTTATGTTTATCGCAGGTGCCAGGAAAGATAGCCGCAGGTGGCAGCCACCGATACATTTCCCTGGGCGTATTCAATGGCCTTTTGCAGATGGGAAACCGCCTGCATCAGGTCTTGAGAGCTGCGGTGTGTACTAAGGGTACGGGAAAGGGGATCTAAGCCCGGCATACCTGCCCGGCAGGCCAGCGCCCCCTCCAAAAGCTCCAGCCATTGCTGAAGTGTTGGGATCAGTTGATCCCGTTTCCATTTTTCCATAGGCGCAAGGGTTTGGATCAAAAGCAGCGCATCCCGTTGGGAAAAGCTTTTGACAAAATCCTCGGTTTGCTCAGATATGGCGGTGCTGCCGCTTAGCAGCTTTTTCGCCTGTCCTAAAAATCCGCAGCTGCGGCTGGCGGCAGCCTGGAGGTCTTCTTTTGTTGCGTTGGGGAATTCTTCTGCCAGGGTCTGCATCAGTACCGGCTGGCTCAGGGGCTGCAGCTGCAGCGGCGTACACCGGGAGCGCACCGTTGGCAGCAGACTTTCCGGATTGTCGGCGATGAGAATGAACACGCCGTATTTGGGCGGCTCTTCCAGCACCTTCAGCAGGGCGTTTTGTCCTTCTGTGCGCATTTCCTGGTCGATCATATAGATCTTCCACATCGCCTCGTTGGGACGGATAAACAGATCGTCCCGCATATCCCGGATCATATCCACCGGCAGGGTTTTATGCTCCGGATCGTTGACGGTGATGAAATCCGGGTGGGTATTTGCCATCACCTTTCGGCAGGCGGCGCAGGTCATACAGGGCTTTTGCTGCCCCTGACACATAATGGCGGCAGCCAAAAGCCGCGCCAGGGTATGCCGACCGGAGCCTGCCGGTCCGCTGATCAGGTAAAAGTGGGAAATATGGCCGCTATGCAGGGCATTTGTCAAGTTTTGTTTCAGCTGGTCGTTGCCCAGCAAACGGCGAAAACCCATATTCCCTCTCCTTGAAAATTTGTTTTAACCCCAAAGAGCAGACAGCATAGGAATGACCTGCTTCTTTCGGCTCATTACGTGGGGCAGGAAAACCGTGTTGTCCTTGGGCTGAATGTTGAATGCCTGATGAATGATCTCGTCGTCGCCCAGGTAGATCAGCTGAGTGCCTTCCATCAGCACATCGGTCAGCATCAGGATCATCATCGAAAACTTCTTCTTGGTCATCATCTGCTTCATCAGCGTCAGGAATTCCTCCTTGCGCTCCAAGATCTTGGGGCTGTCTACGCAGGTGATCTGCGCCACCGCCAAATTGTGTCCGGCGATGTGGAATTCCTTGTAGTCGGCGGTCAGCAGATCCTCAGCAGACTTGCCATCGACAGAGGTGGAGAAGATGGTCTTGCCCAGCTCGTCCAGAGATACATTGGCGATCCGCGCCATTCTCTCAGCGGTGCGTTTGTCCCGATCGGTGCAGGTGGGGGACTTGAACATAACCGTGTCCGACAAAATGGCCGCCGCCATCATACCTGCCATATTGGCAGAGGGCATCAAGCCCCGATCCTGGAACATACTGGCGATGATGGTATTGGTAGAGCCAACCGGCTCGTTGCGGACATAAATGGGGTTGGTGGTCTGAATATCTGCCAAACGGTGATGGTCGATGATCTCCAGAATATCCGCCTCTTCCAAGCCGGGAACGGACTGGCTGATCTCGTTGTGATCCACCAAAACTACCCGCTTTCTCCGGGGACGCAGCAAATGATACCGGCTCAAAACGCCCACAACCCGCTCTTGCGCATCCAAAATGGGATAGCAGGAATAGCGGTGCTTCAGCATCTGCTCTTTTACATCGTCCACCCGATCCTCCAAATGGAAACAGATCAAGCCCTTGGTGTTGCAGATACGGCTGACGGGGACAGATTGGAAAATAAGCCGGGCAGTCCGGTACGCATCAAAGGGGGTGGCGATGATGCAGGTGGTGGTGGGCATAGCGCGAAGCTCGTCGTCCAATTCTGCCTGACACAGCACCAAGCAGTTGACATTCATCTGCAAAGCCCGTTTGATCATATCCGGCTGATGACCGCACAAAACGATAGAATCCGGGTTGTTGAACAGCAAGGTTTCCTGCTGCTGGGGCAGCGCGATACAGACCTCACCGGAGATCATATCGGTGCGCTCACCGGCGTCGTTGAGCACCTTGCCCTCCAGAATAGAGAGGACATTGAAAAGGGGAACTGCCTCCAGCTTTCCTGCGGTGGCAAGGTTCATATTATAATGCGCCACATTTTCCCGGGACAGCATACCGAACAGCGTACCGTCATCGTTGGCTACGGGGATGGCGGCAATACCGCTCAGATTGCCCAAAACATCCCAGGCTCTGCCCATAGTAACGGCAGCGGAAAGGATGGGGGGCGTATCGTATTCCAAATCTTCCACCTGGGTGTGAATGCTGTGCAGAAGCTGGGGCGGCTGGAAGCCGAAACGGTCCAGCACCGATTGGGTTTCGTCAGAAACCCGTCCCAGACAGGCGGCAACATATTCCCGATCACCCAAAGCGTTGCGCAGCGCGGCATAAGCCATAGCGGCAACGATGGAATCCGTATCCGGATTGCGGTGGCCGGTTACATAAATGTTATCCATAAAAAACCTCCTAACAAGGGGATGTAGAGAAAAACAAAAAGTTGTCATTCCGACCGAGGCGAAGCCGAGCGGAGGAATCTTTGCAGCCAAAGGTGCGGTAGATCCCTCGACTTCGTTTCACTTCGCTCGGGATGACAGCAATTTTGTTTAGGCTTGGGTGATCTCGCCGGCAAGGCTGTAGGTAAACAGCTTGGCGATCTCCTTTTGCTGCATACCCTGGCCGATGGCCCACATCAGCTTGGTCATAGCGGCTTCCGAGGTCATATCCCGGCCTTGAATAACGCCAAGCTGCAAAAGCTTATTGCCTACCTGATAGACCTTCAAATCGGAGCTGTCGTACAGGCATTGGGTGATGACCACCACGCTGATGCCGGCATCTACGGCATTTTGAATACCGGCAAGGCCCTTGTGCAGCACCTGCACGCCGCCAAGACCGAAGGCCTCGATGACGATGCCCTTGTAGCCCATATCGGCAAGAGCGTCGAAAATGGCAGGATTTAAGCCGGGTGTCAGCTTCAGCAGGAAAACATCTTCGCTGATGTTCGTTGCCAGAGCCGGGGCGCCGGTGTATTTGGGCAGCACCCGGGGATCCAGCACCAGGCCTTGGTTGCTGACCTGGCCGGCGTAGCGGGCGTTGATACTTTCAAAGGCGGAGAAGCCGGAGGCTCTGACCTTGACTGCCCGGCAGCCCAGCATGATCTTCCGGTCAAATGCCAAAAATACGCCCGGCTGACCGGTGGCAGCCATCGCAAAGGCGGTACGCAGATTATCCGGTCCGTCGGACAGGAAATCCGTCAGCGGCAGCTGAGAGCCGGTAAACACCACGGGGATATTGATATTGGGAAGCATAAAGGTAACTGCCGAGGCGGTATATGCCATAGTATCTGTACCGTGAGACACCACAATACCGTCAAAATCGTTGCGCCGCAGGAAAATCTGCTGGGCAAGGGTCTGCCATTGCTCCGGCTGGATGTTGGAGGAGTCTAAACACATAACATCCTCTACGGAAATATCATAATATGTGCGAAGCTGGTTCAGCTCCCGCTCCATCACATCCGCGCGGCGGGGCTCCAAGCCCTC
This sequence comes from Lawsonibacter sp., assembly GCA_045534105.1. Classification (GTDB taxonomy): domain Bacteria; phylum Bacillota; class Clostridia; order Oscillospirales; family Oscillospiraceae; genus Lawsonibacter. Next base: position 28,374 of record JAZSJB010000101.1, read on the forward strand.
TCCTCCGTCAACGGAGGCGATGGTGCCGCCGGTGGTCAGCAGCAGAATATGTTTCTTTGTCTGCATAAAATAACCTCTCGCAGTTGGAGTGTGATTCTCAATATTGCGTCAATGCGCATAATTCCACTAACTACATTATACCTGCATTATTGAAAAATAGCAAGATAAAATCGGAAATGCCACTTAGCTATACTTGCTTTTTTTGCCCCGGTAGAGTAAAATGGTAAAAAAATACCTGTAAAGGAGAATTTTTATGAAAGTTTTGGTTACCGGCGGCGCCGGATATATCGGTTCTCATACCTGCGTAGAGCTGCTGAATGAAGGCTACGAGGTGGTTGTGGTTGACAATCTGTGCAACTCCAATCCCGAAAGCTTGAAGCGTGTGCAGGAGCTGACCGGCAAGACCTTGAAGTTCTACGAGGGCGATGTCCGGGACGAAAAGCTGCTGAAGCAGATCTTTGCAGAAAATGAGATCGCTTGCGTGATCCACTTTGCCGGTCTGAAGGCAGTTGGCGAAAGCGTGGCTATGCCCTGGGAGTACTATGACAACAATCTGAACTCCACTTTGGTGCTGACCAAGGTGATGAAGGAAGTGGGTATGAAGAATCTGATCTTCTCCTCCTCCGCCACGGTCTACACCGCAGATAACGAGATGCCCCTGAAGGAAACCAGCCGCACCGGCTACTGCACCAATCCCTACGGCTGGACCAAGTATATGACCGAGCAGATCCTGTCCGGTATGAGCCACGCCGACAAGGAGTGGAGCATCGTTCTGCTGCGCTACTTCAACCCCATCGGCGCCCACCACAGCGGCCGTATCGGCGAAGATCCCCGTGGCATTCCCAACAACCTGATGCCCTACATCACCCAGGTGGCAGTTGGCCGCCGTGAGCAGCTGAATGTGTTTGGCGATGACTATGATACCCCCGACCGCACCCGGCTGCGCGGCTATATCCACGTTGTGGACCTGGCTCGTGGCCACGTGGCGGCTGTTAAGTATGCCACCGAGAACGAAGGCTGCGAAGTGTTCAATCTGGGTACCGGCAGCGGCTACAGCGTGCTGGATATGGTCCATACCTTTATTGATGTGAACCGCGTTCCCGTTCCCTATCAGATCGTGGAGCGCCGCCCCGGCGACATCGGCACCTGCTATGCAGATCCTGCCAAGAGCGCCGAGAAGCTGCACTGGAAGGCAGAGAAGACGCTGGCAGATATGTGCCGGGATTCCTGGCTATGGCAGAGCACCAATCCTATGGGCTACGGCGAATAAACTACAGACCGGCGTACCGAGAGGTACGCCGGCTTTTAATGTTGTCATCCCGAGCGGAGGGCAAAAGCCCGAAGACGAGGGATCTTCGCACTGCGAGGATTCCTCCGTGCGCGTGTTTGCAACACGCTTAGTCGGAATGACATCAACAGAGAGTGGGGATCGTGCAGTATAAAGGATTGCTTATATTGACAAAAATTTTGCCGTATGATAAGGTAGGCAGGAAAATTTACATTCGGAGGAACGAAAATGCCTTTGGATTTTATGTTCTATTTCAATAGCCTTCTGCTGGGCGTGGGATTGGCGATGGACGCCTTTTCCGTGTCCTTGGCAAACGGCTTGAATGAGTCCCATATGCGGCTGCGGAAAATGTGCCTTGTGGCGGGCATTTTTGGCGTGTTCCAGGGCTTGATGCCTATGCTGGGCTGGGTGTGCCTGCATACGCTGGTGCAGTTTTTCGGCGTGCTGCAGGATCTGATCCCCTGGATCTCTTTGGGACTGCTCAGCTACATCGGCGCGAAGATGATTTTGGATAGCCTGAAATGTGAAAACGAGGGTATTTGCAATATCACGCTGACCTTCTCCGCGCTGCTGCTGCAGGGCATTGCCACATCCATTGACGCGCTGAGCGTTGGCTTTACCATTGCAGACTATAATTTCCCCGAGGCGTTGATAGCAGCCAGCTTGATCGCGGCGGTTACCTTTGCCATCTGCTTTGCAGGTATTTTTATTGGCAAGAAGGTGGGTACAAAGCTGGCAGGCAAGGCCGGCATCCTCGGCGGCATTATCCTTATCGGTATTGGCATTGAGATTTTTGTTACCAGCTTTTTCTAAGCAAAGGCCCCCTTGTGCAAAGGGGGCTGTCAGCCGAGCAGGCTGACTGGGGGATTGTTTTTGTATAGACAGCCCCTCCGTCAAAAATCAAAGATTTTTGCCACCTCCCCTTACACAGGGGAGGCTAAAAACCGGTGTGCAAAAGCACACCGGTTTTTGTATTAGTTGGTATAGTTATCGAAATAGCCCTGAACCAGGATGATGGGCGTGCCCTTATCGCCGGAGCCGGAGGTCAGATCGCACAAAGAGCCGATCAAGTCCGTCAGACGGCGGGGGGTAGTACCCTGGGATGCCATAGAGCCGGCCAGGTCGCCCTTTTCGCGGATCCGCTGCTCGATAGCGGCCTTCAAAGCATCACCGCTCAGGTCAGCGAAATCGTTGTCTGCCAAATACTTCAGCTTCAGCTCGTTGGGCGTACCCTCCAGGCCGGGGGTGTTGGGAACGGAAACGCTGGGGTCAGCCAGCTCCCAGATCTTACCCACGGGATCCTTGAATGCGCCATCACCGTAGACCATAACCTCGATGTTCTTACCGGTGCGGTTCTTGAAGCTTGCCTGAATGTCCAGCACCAGATCGCTGCATTCCTTGGGGAACAGCTTGATCTTATCCTCGGTGGACTTGTTAGAGCCCAGCAGACCGAACTTTTCGTTGTAGCCGCTGCCGTCAACGCTTTCGTTCAGAATATCGTCCAGACCGCAGACCACCTCGGCACCGGCGTCCTTCAGGATCCGCTTGGTACGGACACGGGTGTGAATGTCGCAGGTCAGCACATTCTTGGTGTAGTTCAGGATCACCTTGGGGTTGTTGGCGAAGATGATCTCTGCCTCTGCGCCGCATTCCCGGATCAGATCGCCGTAATACTGCACATAGTCCACCAGAGTGAAGGGGTGCAGGTTCTGACCGAACAGCTCACGGTACTTTGCTTCGGTCAGCACATCGCTGTAGGGATTGACGCCGGCTTCGTCCAGCTTGTCCAGGGATCCCAGTTCATTACCTACCTCGGCGGAGGGCTACCTGAGCATCAGCACGATCTTCTTCGCGCCCATAG
>JAZSJB010000071.1:0-4824 GCA_045534105.1 Lawsonibacter sp.
ATCGATTATGGAATGCAAGGAAATGTATAAATATCTGTTCATGTACGCGACGGGCAAGCTGCCGGACGAAACCCGTGCAGCAGTCGCAGAACATCTGAAGGAATGCAAGGTCTGCGCTGACATCGTGAAGGGACTGAAAAAACTGGTTCCGACGATGGTGTTTGCGGAAGAGGGGGTAATGAGCCATTACAGTATCACGTTCTTCGGCCTTGATCTGAGTTATGTCGGAATAAGAACTCCTGTGCCCGATCATGCGGAACGGAATCGGCTGCTGGAAGAATGGAACGGTAAAATTCCCGATGATCAGAATTGGTTTGACTGTGGTCACCACGAGTGCTTAACAACCGTCGGCACCTTTGATAATGAAGGAAATGAAATCGACTATCCTGTATATAAAACAGTGGATAAGCACTGCCGTCATAAAGCCGTCTCCATGAAAAAAGTTTATCCCGGTATGTGGCTTCATGACTGCATGATTACTACCTCCTCCCCGGATATCTTCTGGGGTATCACGAAGGAAGAGAATGTATATCACGGCAGGACCTTCAATTACTTCGGTGGTCATGTAAAATCCGCGCTGTACATGGCAATTCCCGCAGATGCCAAGAATATCAAAATCAAACGCGGCAACGGCGTGATCGACTGCGGTACGTACAAATTTGCTTTTGTTGAACGCTATGTCGCCGAAGACGAACAGCTCGCCCTCGACTTCACCTATACCCTCGACTGACCCGCAACGCAAAAACCGGACAGACTCTCCGTCTGTCCGGCATTTTTCTTATTCGTGATCGAGCAGTTCCTTGTAGAATTCGCAGTAGTCACCGCGTTTCTGTGCCGTAAACGCCATGGCTTCGCGCGGATGACGGTTGAGCTGACCGGTGAACATATACTGCAGGTCAAAGCCCCATACCACCCCCTGCTGCCGCAGCGGGACCATATACTTTTCAATGAAGGTCAGAATGCTGTACAGGTTGTACTTTGGATTGCGCAGAAATCCCAGCAGCAGCTCCGTAGCACAGTTGCCCGCACCCCGCCCCATGCCCTGAACGGTGGCATCCAGATAGGACACGCCGTAGGACAAGGTCTCGATGGTGTTGGCAAAGGCCAGGCTCTGATTGTTGTGGGCGTGAAAGCCCACCCTCTTGCCCGCCTTGTCTGCCGCGGCCACATACACCTTGGCAAGCTCTGAGGCATTCTCCGGGAAGAACGCGCCGTAACTGTCCACCAGATAGATCACATCCACGCTGGACCGGCACAGCATCTCCAGCGCTGCCTGAATTTGTTCGGAACTGGCCTGAGTGACCGCCATGATATTACACGCCGTCTCGTAGCCCAGGTCGTGCAGGTACTCGATCATTTCAATCGCAGCAGGGATCTGGTGGATGTAGGCAGCTACACGGACCAAATCTACCACGCTCTCGCTTTTGGGCAGAAAATCCGTCTTGTAGTCGCACCGCCCCACATCGGCCATGACGGATATCTTCATGTCGGAGATATTGCTGCCCACGATAGCACGCAGGTCCTCCTCTCTGCAGAACTTCCACTTGCCGTATTTGCTCTCGTCAAACTGCTCCCGGCTGGCCCGGTAGCCAAACTCCATATAGTCCACACCGCTTTTGATGTTGGTCTTGTAAAGCTCAGTGACAAATTCATTGCTGAAATCAAAGTTATTGCACAATCCGCCGTCCCGAATGGTAGCGTCCAACAGCTTCACGTCCTCACGGACACTCATCAGATTGCCTCTTCTCACAGCTCTCTCCCCCTCGCGCAAACTTTCACGCTTTAAAGTGTAAGTGAAATTATACCACACTTTGCTGCAAATGCAAGGAGAATTTTCACTTTCTGCTGTTTACACAAAACGACGCACAGACAGGGCCTGTCTGGGCGTCGTTATTTCCTGGCCTGAGGGTATCAGCCCAAATAGGCCTTTTTGACCGCTTCGTTATGCAGCAGCTCATCTCCGGTACCCGACAGGGTCAGTCGGCCGGTCTCCAGCACGTAGGCGGTGTTGGCGGTGTGCAGTGCCATGTTGGCGTTCTGTTCGATGAGCAGGATAGTCACGCCCTGTCTGTTGATCTCCTTAATGATGTCAAAGATACCCTTGACCACCAACGGAGCAAGTCCCAGCGAGGGTTCATCCATCATCATGATCTTGGGGCGGGACATGAGGGCACGACCCACAGCCAGCATCTGCTGCTCGCCGCCGGACAGGGTGCCCGCCGCCTGCCAGGATCGCTCCTTCAGCCGGGGGAACAGGTCGTACACCCACTTCAGGTCGTCCTCCAAATCGTCAGTGCGCAGATAAGCGCCGATCTTCAGGTTCTCCAGTACGGTCAGGTCAGGGAACACTCTGCGCCCCTCGGGCACCAACGTGATGCCCTTGGATACGATACGGTCAGGAGACAGGCCGGTAATATCCTCCCCCTGCAGGTGGATGCGGCCGGAGGCGGGCTTCACAAGGCCCGCAATGGCGCGCAGAGTGGTGGATTTTCCCGCGCCGTTGGCGCCGATGAGGGTAACGATCTCGCCCTGTGGCACGTCAAAGTCAATACCCTTGACGGCCTCAATGCCACCGTAGCTGACTTTCAGGTTGTCAATTCTCAGCATCGTCTGCCACCCCCAAGTAAGCCTCGATCACACGAGGATTGTTCTGGATCTCCGCAGGTGTGCCCTGTGCGATCAGTTTTCCGAAGTCCAGCACATAAATGCGGTCGGAAATCTTCATGACAAGATCCATGTGGTGCTCGATCATGAAGATAGTCAGGTCATAGGACTGCCGGATCTGCTTGATAAACTCGGTCAGTTCATGCGTCTCCTGGGGATTCATGCCCGCGGCCGGCTCGTCCAGGAGCAGCAGCCTGGGTTCGGTGGCCAAAGCGCGGGCGATTTCCAGCCGGCGCTGCAGGCCGTAAGGCAGGGACCCGGCCACCTCGTCCTTCAGGTGGGCCAGATTCTGCTCCTCCAGCAGGGCCATGGCCTCCTCCCGCATGCGCCGCTCCTCCGCAGCGTTAAAGCGGAAGGTGGCCGACAGGAAGTTCTGCTTCGCTCTCATATGCTTAGCGATAAGCACATTGTCAAACACTGTCAGCGCGGAAAACAGACGGATATTCTGGAAGGTGCGGGCGATACCCAATTGGGTGATTTTGTCGGGTGTGGGGTTGAGCACGGTGGTAAAATCTCCGCTATGCTCCCCGGCGTAGAGCTTTTTCATCTTGCCCTGGGGGTGGTTTTCCACCATGGGCTGCTCCATAAAGCAGACCCGGCCGTTGGTGGGCTCATACACACCGGTGATGCAGTTGAATGCGGTGGTCTTGCCCGCACCGTTGGGGCCGATGAGGGCCACAATCTCACCCTTGTTGACCTCCAGGGACAGATCGTTGACAGCCACCACGCCGCCAAACTGCATGGTCACGTTTTCAAGACGCAGCACATTCTGACTCATTTGGCCCCCTCCTTTCTCTTGCGCTTAAAGAGGTCCGGCAGTTCCTTGTTGCCCATGATACCTCTGCGGAAGAACAGCACCACCACCATAATGATGACGGAGAACACCACCATGCGGAAGCCGGCCCGCAGGAAGGGGATCTTGAATCCGCTGTCCAGAATGATCTCGTTGTCCAAAAAGCGCAGCCACCACTCGGAGCAGGCTACATACAGGAACGTGGCAATGCAGGAACCGGTAACAGAGCCGATACCGCCGATGACCACGATGAGCAGGATCTCATAGGTCATGGCGGAGGTAAAGGGTTTTGCCTGGGCGTTGGTGGCGTACATGGCAAACAGCGCTCCGGCAACGCCGCTGAAGAAGGAGGAGATGCAGAAGGAAAGCTGCTTGTGCTTGAACAGATTGATGCCCATGGCCTCGGCTGCGATCTCGTCCTCACGAATGGACTTGAATGCCCTGCCGTAGGAGGAGTTGATAAGCAACACGATCAGCACAATACAGACTGTTGCCACCAGGAACGGGACAAAGGTGGACAGACGCAGGACCACCTTGCCCCCGGCATCCTTAATGTTGAAACTGGAGAAAATGGGGAAGTTTTTCAGCATGTTGGCGCCGTTGGTCACAGGGCCCAGCTTCTGCCACTGAAACACCGCACGGATAATTTCGGCAAAGCCCAGAGTGGCGATGGCCAGATAGTCACTTTTCAGCCGCAGCACGGGCAGACCGATGAGCCATGCAAACACCGCAGCCACGCAGCCGGCCAGAATGATGGCGATGAGAACGCCCAAAACAAGGCCGGGCACGGTTTCGGCTCCGCCAAACAGGTCAGGCAGGGAGAACTTCACTGCAGAGCCGCCAAACAGGTAGTATACCTGATCCTTGCTGGCCATGGGGACGGTGAGGATGGCATAGGTATAGGCACCCAGCAGCATGAAGCCGGCGGTACCTAGAGAAAACAGGCCGGTAAATCCGGTGAGCAGGTTCATGGACACAGCAGCCAGACCATACACGGCCGTCTTTTTCAGCACCACGAACAGCTGGCTGGTAGGCTTGAACACCGCAGGAGCACCGGGGACCAGAGCGGTCAGGTTTTCCATCAGCACGATCAGGGCAAGGAAGGCCAGAATGCAGGCCACGGCGATAAACGCGCCCCTGTTGCTCTTTTTCTGAATCATCCGGGCACCTCCTTAAACCTTGTCGGTAGCCTTCTCACCAAACAGACCGGTGGGTTTGAACACCAGCACGATGATAAGAAGAGCAAAGGTAAACGCATCGGAAAACACGGACCCATCCCACGCAGCGGCCAATCCCTTGATGATCGTCTCACAGATGCCAATGATAAACGCGCCGATCACTGCCCCTGGGATGGAACCGATGCCGCC
>JAZSJB010000084.1:0-20281 GCA_045534105.1 Lawsonibacter sp.
CTCGATCTTCTCCAGGGAAGGAGCATGGATGGGGAACACCTTCTCCACGCCAACGCCATAGGAAACGCGGCGAACAGTGATGGTCTCCTCAATGCCGCCGTGCTTCTTGGCGATCACAGTGCCCTCAAACACCTGGATACGCTCACGGGCGCCTTCCTTGACCTTGATGTGCACACGGACGGTGTCACCCACCTCAGCAACGGGGGGCTCGGCCTTCAGGTGCTTTTCAGTAAAAGCTTTCAACAGATCCATAGTATTTTCCTCCTGTTTTTTATAGGCGTTCATACCGGCTTTTTCGTGCCGCGCAGCTTTGGCCGGCACACCGCAGAGGATCACCCTTTATTCAGACTGAGGTATGATACCATAAGAATATTCAAATTGCAAGTGTTTTTTTCAAAAATTCTCCCTTTGTTTCTATGTAGACCGCCCCTTCCCCCTTCCGGGCAGCCGGGCCGGTACGCCATCGATCAGAATAGTATCCTCTCCAAAGCGGCACACCGCCTCCCAGGGAATGACAAGGTCATCCTCCCTGCCCAGCAAGCCGAACAGGCGCAGTCTCCCCGGAATGATCAGTGCCTTGATCTGTCCGCTGTCCAGGTCCACCTCCAGGTCGCCAACATATCCGAAGCGGCTTCCGTCCCCGATACTGATGACTTCCTTCAACCGAAGCTGTCCCATCCGGCTCTCCACACGCGCCCCCCTCTTTCTGCGTCTTTCTGTCTTTATCCTATGTGCGTCAAGAGGTTTTTTATGCGTTGAGTTCATGTTCTCTTTCATTTGCTCTTCTTTTTTACGGAGTAAATTATAATTACCTTAAATAAACAAAAATTCAGGAGGCTTTAACATATCATGTACGACCTGAATATAAAAAACATGACGGAACAGGCAGTCCAGCCCACCAGGCCGATATCGCCATTCTGGACGGTAAAATCGCACGCATCGCCAGAGGTCTGGAGGGCGCGGGCTATGACGCCGATATCTGCATTTTTGATCCGGACACCATCGCCGATCAGGCCGACTACAAAGACCCAAGCAAGCGGGCTGTGGGTTTGAATTATGTCCTGATCGCCGGCAAGGTGGTTGTGGAAAACGCCGTGTACAACGGCAAGCGTTTGGGCAAGTTGCTCCTGCGCGGCAAATAATCCCCCTTTTATATTGCTTAATAAGCGGGTCTGTTCTGTTTGGTCACAGGACGGGCCCGCTTCTCTTTTGCCCCATAATGGACGGACACAAAAATCCATCGAAAGAAGTCTGACGATTAAAAATTTCGCTCGCACCCGCCCCGCATGAAAGCTTCCCGCCGGGAGATACTGAATCACAGTACGACGGCGGGAGGTTTGTCAATGCAAAACAAGGTTGAGATCTGCGGCGTCAACACCGCCAAGCTTAAGGTGCTGAAAAACGAGGAAATCCAGTCTCTTCTTCTGCAGGCTAAACAGGGCGACCGAAAGGCCCGTGAGCAGCTGATCGCCGGAAACCTGCGTTTGGTGCTGTCGGTGATTCAGAAGTTCTCTAACCGCGGGGAAAATGTAGACGACCTGTTTCAGGTGGGGTGTATCGGACTCATCAAAGCCATCGACAACTTTAATACAGATCTGGACGTCCGTTTTTCTACCTACGGCGTCCCCATGATCGTGGGCGAGATCCGCCGCTACCTGCGTGACAACAGCACATTGCGGGTATCCCGTTCCATGCGTGATACCGCCTATAAGGTGCTCCAGGCAAAGGAGGCCTACATGGCAAAGCACCAGCGGGAACCCACCATAGAGCAGATCGCCCAAATTCTGGATCTGAAGCGGGAGGATATCGTTTTTGCCCTGGATGCCATCACCGATCCCATCTCACTGTATGAACCGGTCTACTCTGACAGCGGTGATACTCTTTGTGTCATGGACCAGGTGAAGGACAACAGAAATACGGATGAGCGCTGGCTGGAGCAGATTGCACTGAAGGAAGCTATGGACCGCCTGACGGAACGCGAACGTCTCATCCTGAACCTGCGCTTTTATCAGGGAAAAACACAGATGGAAGTGTCCAGCGAGATCGGCATTTCCCAGGCCCAGGTATCCCGTCTGGAGAAAAACGCACTGAGCCAGATCCGAAAACAGCTGTAAACCGCCGCAGCATTTGCAAATTTGCAAATGCTGCGGCGGTTTCTCCATCTCGTTATGAAAGAGCGCGGCTTGTTATTTTTCTCACCACAGATCATCGAATACCGCCGTGCTATACTTTTCGTCTCATCAATCCATGCTTATTGCAAAAAGCATACAGGAAGCCGCCTCCTCGAAGCTGAAGCCTTGTTTCTGCATTTCCTTCCGGGTAAAGCTTCACAAGCTGGACCCGGTCACTGGTAACAAATGCAAGGAAAGAGATATAATGCTTCTTTGTCATATCGTGCTTCAGGGACACAAAATACTCGTTCTCTACTCCCTCAATTTCAATTTCATGCTGCTCGTCAAATACCTCCGCTTCAAGGGCTGGCAGGGTGATGCCGCAGCAGGAAATCAGGGCTTCACCAACCGTGTAAATAATATTGCCGCAAACAGGACATACATAAAACTTGGTGCGAAGCATGTTTGCCGACCTGTTTTGATTGGTGATCTGCTCACCGTTCATCAACTCGATGACCGAAGTATCCAACGCTGCAGCCAGGGACTGCAGTAGTGAAATATCCGGCAGTCCTTTGCCTGTCTCCCATTTTGAAACAGCCTTCCCGGTCACACCAACCATTTCTGCAAGCTCTGTTTGCGTTATACCCTTTGATTCTCTTATAGATTTGATCGTTGAGCCAGTAATGTATGTATCCACAGCACATCCCCCTCTTCTTTGTTTTTATTATAAACAGCGGCAGAAGAAACAGCAACCTACGCTTCGTCGAGCCTGTTGACGTTGGTGCAGTCATAGGAACAATGCCGCTCACCCCCTCGGGGTTCGAATCCCTGTGATAACAATAACGGCACCGACCATTCGGTCGATGCCGTTATTGTTGGCGCAGAAGGAGGGATTCGAACCCTCGCACGGTTTAACCCGCCTACTCCCTTAGCAGGGGAGCCCCTTTGGCCTCTTGGGTACTTCTGCAGGTCAAAGAATGAAGAATATTAAAATGGCGGAGAGAGTGGGATTCGAACCCACGGCTCTTGCGAGTCACCGGTTTTCAAGACCGGCTCCTTAAACCGCTCGGACATCTCTCCGTATCGCTCTCCAGTCAAAGGCAAGTGATATCCTAACACAGTTTCCCCCCCTTGTCAACTGTTTCCTGCACTCCAAGTCTTGCCTTTTGCAAAAATTTTCACTTTCCCCAAAAAACACCCTGCATCGACACGATGCAGGGTGTTTTCTAAACTGTTAAGCCATGCAGGCCTTATGGAACACTTTCTTACCCTTCTTGATCATCAGGCCTTCGCCGGACAGATCAGCGGCAGTATAGCTGACAGTGGGGGCGGCAACCTTTTCGCCGTTGACCTCCACGCCACCCTGCTCCACCAGGCGGCGGGCTTCCTTCTTGGATGGGGCCAGCTTGCAGGCAACCATCAGGTCCAGCACTCCAATGACACCGTCGGTCAGGTCATCGGCGGTCAGCTGGGTGGTGGGCACGTTGGACATGTCGCCGCCTCCCACGAACAGGGCCTTGGCAGCCTCCTGAGCCTTATTGGCCTCATCCTCACCGTGGACCAGCTTGGTCAGCTCATAGGCCAGGATCTCCTTGGCGGTGTTGAGCTGGCTGCCCTCCCACTTATCCATCTCGTCGATCTGCTCCAGAGGCAGGAAGGTCAGCATACGCAGGCACTTGAGCACGTCGCCGTCGCCCACGTTGCGCCAGTACTGATAGAACTCATAAGGCGTGGTCTTGTTGGGATCCAGCCACACGGCGCCCTTAGCAGTCTTGCCCATCTTCTTGCCCTCGGAGTTGAGCAGCAGGGTGATGGTCATGGCGTGGGCGTCCTTTCCCAGCTTGCGGCGGATCAGTTCGGTGCCGCCCAGCATATTGGACCACTGGTCGTCGCCGCCGAACTGCATGTTGCAGCCGTAATTCTGGAACAGGTAGTAGAAGTCGTAGGACTGCATGATCATATAGTTGAACTCCAGGAAGGACAGCCCCTTCTCCATGCGCTGCTTATAGCACTCAGCCCGCAGCATGTTGTTCACGGAGAAGCAGGCGCCCACCTCGCGCAGCACATCCACGTAGTTGAGCTTGAGCAGCCAGTCGGCGTTGTTGATCATGCGGGCCTTTCCCTCACCAAATTCGATGAAGCGCTCCATCTGCTTTTTGAAACACTCACAGTTGTGCTGGATGGTCTCCACCGACATCATGGAACGCATATCGGTGCGACCGGAGGGGTCGCCGATCATACCGGTGCCGCCGCCAATGAGAGCAATGGGCTTGTTGCCCGCCATCTGCAGGCGCTTCATCAGGCACAGGGCCATAAAGTGGCCCACGTGCAGGGAGTCTGCGGTGGGGTCAAAGCCGATGTAAAATACAGCCTTGCCCTCATTGATCATCTTGGAGATTTCCTCCTCATTTGTAACCTGAGCGATCAGGCCGCGGGCTTTGAGTTCTTCGTAGCAAGTCATATTTATTCTCCTTATATCAATTATTTATATATTTCTGTTTTATCACCGCGGGCCAGCAGCACATTATAGCCCACCACACCGCCAACCACGATGACGGCACCCACAACAGCAGACAGGCCGAGCCGATCAACTCCGGGATAGAACACCGCCACCAAAACAGGGTTGAGCACCGGCTCCAAACCGGAAACAAGGCTGGCAGTGACAGGAGGAGTGGTTTTCAAACCCTCTCCCAAGAAGATATAGGCAAAGCCCACCTGAAACACACCCAGCACCAGCATGCTGACCATGGGCACGGTGCTGAAGTCCGTCTCACGCAGAAGGAAAGGCAGGCCTACCGCCGCGCTGAATACGTGCCCGAAAAAGGCCGAGGACAGGGCATCACCGCCTGGAAGGTCATTGAGCATAAATACCACCGCGTAACTGATACCGGAAAGCAGGGCCAGCACATCGCCCGCCAGTCCTCCCCCAGACAAACTGTCTACAAAGAAGCACAGCACTCCGCCAAACACCACTGCACAGGCCGCCAAATCCAACCGACCGGGCCGCTTGTGAATGAACAGAGCCGCCATCAAAATCACAAAAATCGGCGCGGTATATTGTAAAACGATGGCGTTTGCCGCTGTGGTCATTTTATTGGCAATGGCAAACAGGATGTTGGTGCAGGACACCGCTGCCGCACCCAGTGCGATCCAGCGATTAAAGTGCAGACGCTGATTCGTTCTCCACAGGTAGAGCCCCATCACCACAACGGCGATTGCGGTGCGTCCGCCGTTAACAGCAAAACCGCTCCAGGGTATCCCCTTCATGCAGATGCCGCCCAGACTGTAACAGACCGAAGCAAGGAACACAAACAGAGTTCCCTTTTGCTGTTGGGTCACTGCCCCACCTCCTTAACAGAAAAGCCCTCTGTCCTTTCGGACAGAGGGCGATTGAACGCGGTACCACCTCTGGTTCGTCCGCCCCTCACGGCAGCGGACCTCATGGAGTGCAGACACACTCCGGCGCGATAACGGGCGCACCCGGCACGACCCTACTTGGCAAAGCGTTCAGGCGGCTGCTCCGGGGTGTATTCACAGGGTGATGCTCTGCGTCCTTGCACCGACCGGACGCCTCTCTGTGCAGCCTCTTCCCTGTTACTGTTCCCCATCAACGCGATGGCGATTTAACGAGTGCATTATAGCGGGCATTTTTCGGTTTGTCAAGGCCGACTTTACCTGTTTTGATGGATGATAAAGCCGATGATTACAGCAAGAATGACCACTCCCGCGGCAACCAAGGGCAAAAGAGCGAAAGCCATATATCCTTCCTCCTACTCAGTGCTTTTCCGTTCGGTACTCTTCGGCCTGGGCCAGCATCTCCTCCGCCCCCTGCAGGGCGGCCTGTGTCATTAAATCACCACTGGTCAGCCGGGCCAGTTCCTCTCTGCGGCGCTCCCGGCTCAGCCGTTCCACTGCGGTAAAGGTGCGGCCATCGGTCTCTCCCTTCTCCACGGAAAAATGACTGTCCGCCATGGCCGCGATTTGGGGCAAGTGTGTCACGCACAGCACCTGCTTGCACCGGGCCACATCTGCCATCTTCCGGGCCACCTTCTGGGCCGCGCGTCCGGACACGCCGGTGTCCACCTCGTCAAACACAAGGGTGGTCACATCATCGTTCTCCGCCAGCACATTTTTCAGGGCCAGCATAATGCGGGCCAGCTCACCGCCGGACGCGATTTTATGGATGGGTTTGAGTTCTTCTCCCACATTGGCGGACATGAGGAACTGCACCTCATCCATACCCGTGGCATCCATTCCCAACTCCCCCGCTTTTTCGGCAAAATCCACCTGAAAGCGCACTTTGGGCATATCCAGTTGGGCCAACTCACTTTGAATGCGTTCCTGCAGGCTCAGGGCGACCTGCCTGCGCTGATCCGACAGGGCTTTTGCCCGAGTCCGCGCCTCTTTACGAGCCTTCTCCTCCTGCTGCTCCAGGCGGGCAATGGTATCATCGGCATACTGGATCTCATCCAGCTCCTTTTTGCACCGCTCCAGATAGTCCAGCATCTCGGCCACGGTGGATCCGTACTTTTTGCGCAGACGATAGATCGTATCCAGCCGACTTTCAATTTCATCCAAGTCCCCGGCGGAAAACTCAAAGCTGTCCCGCAGGTCCCGCACCAGTTCGGCCAGATCGTCAGCAGCGTAGCGGACCTCCGCCGCCTTTTGGGCCAACTGCGCCGTCTGTTCGCTGTATCGACCTACGTCACGCAGAGACTGTTCCGCACCCATGAGCAGAGACACTGCACCCTCCCCGTTCTCTCCTCCGGACAGGGCGTAATACGCACTTTCCACTCCATCCATGATCCTGCCGGCGTTGCGTAACAGGTCCCGGCGGGCGGCAAGTGCCTCGTCCTCCCCCTCTTTCAGCTGGGCGCGCTCCAATTCGTTGATCTGGTAAGTAAGGGTGTCCATTCGGCGGGCTTTCTCCGCCTCGTCCATGCGCAGTTCGTCCATCTGGCGGCGAAGGTCTGTCAACGTTCGGTAGGACTGAGCGTACTGCTCCAACAGTCCTTCAAGCTGTCCAAAGCGGTCCAGATAGCCCAGATGGCAGGCCTGGTCCAGCAGCTGCTGGCCGTCATGCTGACCATGGATGTTCAAAAGCTGCCGACCCAGTCCCTTGAGCTGCGCTACAGTCAGGGGCCGTCCGTTGATGCGGCACAGGTTACGCCCATCCCCCTGGATCTCACGTTCCAGCAGCAGCTCTCCGTTCTCATCCGGACCAACACCGTTTTCCTCAAACCAGACAAGTTCGGGCAGACCGCAGAACACCGCGCTGACCCGTGCCGATTTGGCCCCAGTGCGGATCAGGTCCCGGCTGGTACGCTCTCCCATTACTGCGCCAATGGCATCAATGACAATAGACTTTCCTGCACCCGTCTCACCGGTCAATACATTGAACCCCGGCTCAAAGCGGATGTCTGCCGATTGAATGACAGCGATATTTTCGATATGGAGCAGGGAAAGCATGTCCCATCCCTCCGTTTAATTCAACATGTTGTGTATCTCGCTGCAAAACTGGGCCGCAGCCTCGTTGGTGCGCATGATCAGAATGGCAGTATCGTCCCCTGCCAGCGTGCCCACCATCTGGTTGATCTCCATGCCATCCAGCGCCGAGCAGGCCGCTGAGGCAAGGCCGGGCATGGTGTTGATGACCACAATGTTCTGCGCTACATCAAAGGACGTAACGCTTTCCTTGAAAATGGTACGCAGTCGCCCTTCAAAATTGGCGGTGTGCTTGCGTTCGGACAGGGCGTAGCGGTAACGCCCCGTTCCGGCCAGTTCCTTGACCAGATGCAACTGTTTTATGTCCCGGGAAATGGTTGCCTGCGTGGAGGAAAAACCGCGTCGGCGCAGCTCTTCCAGCAGCTGCTCCTGCGTCTCTACATCCACACTTTCGACAATTTTCATAATCTCGGCTTGTCGTGTTCCTTTCACAGAGCGTACCCTCCCAGTTTCTGATTGAGCAGCTGATAAAAATTTTTCCCGGACAGCTTCACCAGCCGTGTGCGGCGCTCTGCACGGCGGATCTCCACCCGGTCATTACCGGAGATACGGATGGACTTTCCACCGTCCACAGACAGATAGACACTTTTGCGGCTGCGCCGGGGCAATTGTACCGTAATGGTGTGTTCGGGGGCCATAACCATTGGCCGTGCGGACAGTTGGTGCGCGCAGACAGGGGTGACCACCAGATTGTCAGAGCCGGGCTCCACAATGGGACCGCCCGCAGACATGGAATAGGCCGTGGAGCCGGTCGGTGTGGCTACCACGACTCCGTCCCCAGTCACCTGACAGGTCAGCACACCGTCCGCAGATACATCCAACTCTGCCACCCGGGCGATAGTCCCTTTGGAAAGGACTGCATCATTCAAAGCACATTCGTCAAAAACCACCTGCTTACCGCGGATAAGCCGCACCTGTAGCATCATGCGTTCCTCGGTGGTATAGTTACCTGCGGCCAGCCGCTCCAATTGCTGCAGCTCCGTCTCCTCCAGTTCCGCCATAAAGCCCACGCTGCCCATGTTGATCCCGAGGATCGGCACATCATGGATCGCAGCATCCTTGGCCGCATGGAGAATCGTACCGTCTCCGCCGAAGCAAATGAGCATATCCGCATGCAGCAATTCCTGCTGCAAATTAGAAAACTTCAGGTGCTTGGGCAGGTCAACGTGACTGCCCTGGCCAATCTCAAAAGGGAGGCAAAAGCAGCACTCCACACCCACCCGCTCCAGGATTCGCTGGGCCTGCTGGGCCGCTTTCATACCCCGGTCACGATAGGGGTTGGAACTCAAAATCACTCGCATGTCTCTTTCTCCTCCAATGTGCCGTGGGACCGCTCCACCAACTGTTTCAGATCACCCCGGTACTCCTCACCCGGTCCGGCGTTGAGCCAGCCCAGATACTCGATATTCCCCTCCGGTCCGCGGATGGGGGAAAAATCCACATCCAAAACGGCAAAGCCCGCTTCTTTGGCATGGATCAGGAAATGCTCCAACACTTCCAGATGGACTTCAGGGTCGCGCACGACTCCCTTTTTTCCAACCTTGTCCTTGCCCGCTTCAAACTGGGGCTTCACAAGGCATACCACCTGTCCTTCCTGCTTCATTAACGTACGCAGGGCAGGCAAGATCAGACTCAGCGATATAAAGGATACGTCCACCGAGGCAAAGTCCAAGGGCTGCGCAATCACCTCCGGCGACAGGTAGCGTGCATTGGTCCGTTCCATACACACCACTCTGGGATCCATGCGCAGACGGTAATCCAATTGATTATAGCCCACATCCACGGCATATACCTTCTGCGCTCCATTTTGGAGCATACAATCGGTAAAACCGCCCGTGGAAGCCCCGATATCGGCGCAAACCGCATTTTCCAGGGTGATGGGCCAGCACTTCATGGCCTTTTCCAGCTTCAAACCGCCGCGGCTGACATAAGCAAGGGTCTTGCCCCGGATTTCGATCTTCTCTTCCCCGGTCACAGGTGCTCCTGCCTTGGTCTGCTTTTGGTCATTCACATAGACCTGACCGCTCATAATAATGGCCTGAGCCTTCTGGCGGCTCTCGGCAAGCCCCCGCTGGGTCATCAGCACATCCAGTCTTATTTTAGCCATGATTCAGCACCTCCCTGACCCTGCGGCACAGACAATCCGAGTCAAGGCCCAGCTGCTGTTCCAGCTGAGGGATGCTGCCGTGAGTCACAAACTCCCTGCCGCTGTTGATCAGAACAGTTTTTCCGCTGATCCCTGCCCGGGTCAGGGCCGCACACAGCCGCTGTCCCACACTGCCCGCCTCCACACAGTCCTCCGCCACAAGCAGAGCGCCGGTTTTACGGACAGAATCGCATACCTTTTCCGTTTCAATTGATGTAATGCTATTTAACTTTACGACTTCCGCATGAATTCCGTGCTCTTCCAGCTGCTGCGCCGCGTCCAAAACGCGGTTGATCAAAATCCCGTAGGAAACAAGGGTAATATCGCTTCCCTCGCGCAGGATCACCGAATCCGCGTGACCGGAATCATCTTTATAACCGCACTGGCCGCCTCTGGGCAGGCGCACTGCCACCGGACCATCATGGTCCATGACCGCCTCCTCCAGCATGCGTTCCAGCTCGGCAAAATTGGACGGAGCCATCACAGTCATGCCCGGCACACTGTCCAGGTAGGCAACATCAAATACCCCGTGGTGTGTCTCTCCGTCCTCGCCCACAAGACCCGCCCGGTCTACAACAAAGACCGCATGCAGGTTCTGCAGAGCAATATCGTGCAGCAGCATGTCATAGCCCCGCTGCAGGAACGTGGAATACACCGCAAAGACAGGGACGACTCCCTGCTTGGCCATACCGGCCGCCATGGCCACCGCGTGGCCCTCCGCGATCCCCGTATCAAAAAACCGCTCAGGAAATTCCTTTGCAAACTGATCCAGTCCGGTACCGCTTTGCATAGCCGCGGTGATGGCGCAGATCCGCTTGTCCTGCTTTGCCAGTCGGCACAGGGTGCGGCCAAACACGGCAGAAAAGGTGTCGCCCCCCTTTTTTATTGGTTCACCTGTTTTAATATCAAACGCAGACACACCGTGAAAACGGTTAGGCATGTTCTCCGAATGGGTATAGCCTTTCCCCTTTACAGTTCTTATATGAAGCAGGACTGGTCCGTCTATCCCCCTGGCATAGTTCAGAATATCTGTCACTTTTTTCACATCATGCCCGTCCACCGGACCAAGATAGGAAAAGCCCATATCTTCAAACATGCTGCAGGGCAGAATGCTCTCCTTCACTGCTTTTTTCAGGCTGTGGGTCAGATAATACACTTTTCTGCCCAGCCAGGTGCACGAGGTAAGCTTGCGGTAATACTTCTTAAAAGTGAGGTACTGGGGCTTGAGCCGCTGGCGGGCCAGATACCGGGCCACACCACCCACATTCCGGGTGATGGACATGCCGTTGTCATTAAGAATGACAAGCAGGTTTTCCCCGCTCTGACCCGCATCGGACAGGCCTTCGTAGGCAAGTCCTCCGGTCAGGGCGCCGTCACCGATCAGGGCAATGACATGATAGTTCTCTCCAAGAACTGTGCGCGCCTTTGCCATTCCAAGGGCCACGCTGACCGAGTTGGAGGCGTGGCCCGCGATAAATGCGTCCGTTTCGCTCTCACCCGGCTTTGGAAAGCCGGCAATGCCGCCGAACTGACGAATCGAGGACATCATATCCGCCCGGCCGGTGAGCATTTTATGGGGGTAACACTGGTGACCCACGTCAAAAACAAGTCGGTCATGCTTCAGGTCGAACACCCGGTGCAGCGCCACGGTCAGTTCCACCGCCCCCAGATTGGAGGCAAAGTGTCCCCCGGTTTTGGAAACACTTTGGATCAGGTCCTCCCGCAGCTGCCGGCACAGACGTACAGCCTCGCTCTCCGACAAATTTTTCATATCCAGTTGTTCCAGATCCCGGTCAGAAAGCACGCTAAGTCCCCCGTTTCATCTCTTTTTGAACGACTCAGTGATCCCGTCCCGCCAGCAAACGGGCCAGCCAGATGTGGAAATCCGGCTCTTCGAACCCGGCCAGCGCGCCGATGGCCTGTTCGGTCAACTCATCCACCAGAGCGGCACAACCTTTCAGGCCCAGCGTGGTAACAAAGGTCGTCTTTCCGTTTTCTGCGTCAGAGCCAATGGGCTTGCCCAGCACCTCGTTTGTGCTGGTCACGTCCAGTATGTCATCCCGCACCTGAAATGCCCGCCCAATACACTGGGCGTATTCCCGCACCGCACGGCGCTGTTCCATACTCCCTCCGGCCAGAATACAGCCCATCTCCGCAGCGGCACAAATCAACGCACCTGTTTTGAGAGACTGCATCAGCTTCAGCTCTTCCAGCGAAAGAGGCCGTTCCTCTCCTTCCATATCCAGCACCTGACCGCCGATCATCCCGGCAGCTCCGGCGGCATGGCTCAGACAGTCAATAGCCTCCAGCACACGTCCGGCATCCAGAGTGCCACGGTGCTCGGTCATCATCTCAAAGGCCGCAGTCAGCAGCGCGTCTCCCGCCAGAACGGCATTCGCCTCTCCAAATACTTTGTGGTTGGTAGGTTTGCCACGGCGCAGGTCATCATCGTCCATGCAGGGCAGATCATCGTGGATCAGGGAATATGTATGGACCATCTCCACCGCGCAGGCAAAGGGCATGGCCAGCTCCACATCACCGCCGCACATGCGGCAGGTCTCCAGCGTCAGCACAGGACGAATACGCTTGCCTCCCGCCATCAGGCTGTAATTCATAGCATCATAGATCTGACCATAACGCATCCGGTCCGCAAAACACCGGCCCAGCCAGTCCTCCACCAACACACAGTCGTCCATTAACCGTTTGTTATGATCCATCTTCTTATTCCTCCCCGTCAAAGGGCCCTTCCTCCGGCTGCCCCTCCGGACCAACTTTTAAAAGAGCCACCTTCTGCTCCGCCTGATCCAGCAGCGCAGAACAGGAACGCATGAGCTTGGTCCCCTCCTCAAACAGGGCCAGAGCATCCTCCAGCGGAGCCTCTCCCCGTTCCAACAGACCCACAATTTCTTCCAGACGGGCCATAGATTGCTCAAAACTCAACTTTTTTCCGGCCATTACGGGCACTTCCTTTCCTCCACCCGGCATACAAGACTTCCGTCCCGCAGGCGCAGGTCAATCGCTTCACCCACCGTCACCTGTTCCGGCGCGGTCAGCACTTCTCCGGCCTCGCTGCGCACAATGGCGTAGCCACGGCCAAGCACTTTCAACGGACTCAGGGCATCCAGCGCCGCAGCCATGCGGCCAAAGCGCACCTTCTCTTCCGCCAGCGAGCGTTCCAGGCCATGGAGCAGCCGCCGACTTTGATAGTCCAGCAGCATGCGCCGCTCCCCCACATAGCTCATGGGATCGGCAAGGAGCCGGTTTTGACCCATTCGCGCCAGCTTCTCACGGGCAGTCCATACGGGCTGCAGCACACCTCGTTCCATCCGGCGCTTCAGATGTGCAAGGGACTTGGCAAGCTCTTCCCGGTCCGGCACAGCCAGCTCCGCCGCGTTGGACGGTGTCGCCGCGCGCAGGTCAGCCACAAAATCGGATATGGTCACGTCCGGCTCATGTCCCACGGCGGAGATGATCGGGATGTCAGAGCGGTAAATAGCACGGGCCACAACCTCTTCATTAAAGGCCCACAGATCCTCTATTGATCCACCGCCCCGCCCGGTGATGATAAGGTCGGCAAGACGGTAGTAGTTTACATAATCAATGGCGGCTGCGATCTCTTCCGCGGCTTCCTCACCCTGCACGCGCACAGGAACAACAAGCACCCGGGTCTGGGGCCAGCGTGCGTTCAGGATGCGCAGCATATCCCGCACCGCCGCTCCTGCAGGAGACGTGATCAGTGCGATCCGTTCCGGAAATTCAGGCGGAGGCCGTTTGTGCGCCTGGTCAAACAGGCCCTCCCGGCCCAGTTTCTCTTTCAGCTGCTCAAAGGCCAGCTGCAGGTCGCCTGCCCCCTCCGGGGTAAGCTGCACACAATAGAGTTGGTATTGTCCATCTCTTGGAAAGACGGTGATCCGTCCGGCAGCAATCACCTGCATGCCGTTTTCCGGCCGAAAGCGCATGCGCACCGCGTCTCCCCGAAACATGACACAGCGCAGGGCGCTTTGTGCATCCTTCAGGGTGAAATAATGGTGACCGGAAGGGTACATCTTGTAATTGGAAATTTCGCCCCGGATCAGAACCCCGGACAGTACTGCATCCTGATCCATCAGGCCCTTGATGTGCTGGCTGATTTGCGAGACGGAAAGTACACGCACATCCCGGCTCATACCAAAGTCCCCCTCTCCAGCGCACGATGAGTGAGAATAGCTACACCCATGGCGTTGTCGGTGGAGAACTCCGGCGCGGCAAAAATGGCACCGCACCGGTCACCCATTGCCTGCCGCAGTCGGGCGTTGGAGGCCACGCCGCCAGAACACAGCACCGGAAGACCCGGATAGTCCTGCTGTGCCTGTTTGGTCGCGCGCACCACAACATCGGTCACGGTGTCCAGGGTAAAGCGGGCAATGCAGGCAGGGTCCTCCCCGGCCTGTACCATTGCTTTGACTTTATTCTCCATGCCGGACAGGGAAAACTCCAGTCCCTGCAGCCTGACCTTGAAGGCTCCGCCTTCCTTCCCCTCCCGGTACAGGGCATCCAGCGCCTTACCCGCCGGGAATTGAAGACCAAGCAACACCCCTGTCCGGTCGATGAGCTGTCCGGCGGAAATATCACTGGTCCCGCCGATGATACGCTCTTTTACATTACACCCCTCCGGCTCCACAAGCAGCAGCTCCGTTGTGCCGCCGGACAGATGCCAGGCAAGAAAAGGCCTGTCCAGCAGCTCCGGACGACCCGCCGACCAGGCGGCGGCAGCCAAATGCCCCTGCTGGTGCGAGCAGGCAAAAAAGGGCACTTTCAGCACACAGGCCAACGCCTGTGCCTGGGAAGTGCCCGCCAGAAAGCAGGGCATGTAGGAGTTCTCTACCGCCCTGGGGCGGGTGCTGGCCCCTACTGCCTGTACCATATTCAAATCTTCCTGGGCTGCAAGCTCCTGCACAAGTTCAGGCAAACGTTTGACGTGCTGAAAGAGCGCATCACTTTGACGCAGGCCCAGGCCGCCTTCCGGCACCTCCAGCAGCTTGCCCACATTGCGCCCCTGCTCACCGTCAAACAGCGCAACGGAGGTGGTGTAGTTGCTGGTATCCAGTCCCAAGACCACCTGGCTCATTGGGGATTCTCGGGAAATTCGCTGCGGGCAAAGGTGCCCAGGATGCCGTTAATAAAGGAAACCACCTCGGGCGATTCATAGCCCTTGGCGATCTCCACCGCTTCGTTAATGGCGGCGGCATTAGGAATGTCGGGCATATAGAGTATCTCGTACATGGCGACCCGCATGATGGCGGCGGCCACCCGGGGAATACGGGCAAAGCTCCAGCCTACGGCATGGCGGGAAATGTAATCATCCAGCTCCGGTCCGTGTTCAAACGCCCCGGTCACCAGCGCGCGAATATAGTTCTCCTGTGTTTCGTCAGGAAAGCTCGCATACAGCGGCTCCTCCGCTCCAATCAGGGCAAACTTCTCCGGCGTCAGCTCATCCTCCAGCAGCTGCCGGGCGCTGCGGTCTCCAAATCCCAATTCAAACACCATGTGCACGGCGATCTCACGGGCAACGGTTCTTGTCATAGGTAACTCTCCTCCGGTCTCTTCCTAAACATGGATACTCAAATTGATCCGCTTACATTATACACATGAATATACAAAAATGGAAGAGCGAATTTACTTTGAGAATAAAAGAAATTTGTGGTGGATAAGGATGAATATTCATTTTTGTCCACACGGCAAAAAAACAGCGGCGGACCCCTATCGTCCGCCGCTGTTTTATACTGTTACTGCGCCTGTCTGGGCGTCTCCTTCTCAAAGGTGACTCCGCCCACAGTGATATTGACCGCCTGAACCTTCAGTCCGCTCATGGATTCGATATTGGTGGACACCGCGTCCTGTGCGGCGCGGGCCACATCCATAATGGTGTAGCCATACTTGACCATGATGGCCAGCTCCACCTGAACCTTCTCGTTCTCCACCTGCACGCGGATCCCACGGGCCAGATTTTTCTTTCCCAGCAGGTCTCCAATGTCCTTACCACCGGCAGCAAGGCTGCTCACGCCCTCCACCTCAAGGGCGGCGGCGGCGGCAATGACCGCAAGCACCTCTTCCGAAATATGGATGTTGCCCAGTTCATCCGCCTGGGTGACGTATTCCTTGTTTTCAGCCATGGGAGCCACTCTCCTTTTCATAGGTAACAAAACCTCTTTCTCCCTCATTGTACCACAGAATCGGAAAAATACAACGATTATTTTCAGTTGACCGGTATGATTTTGATCTGACTGGCTGGAAAATCCGTGGCCTGGGTCACGATATCTGTGATCCTGGCCGTATCCACGTCAGTCATCTGTCCTCCCGGGACCTCCACAACCACACTGACGCTGTCCTCACCGATAAAGGCCACACAATCCGTATAGCCCTTTGCCACCACCAGATTTTCGATCTGCGCCTCGGTCACCGTGTAATCGGCCATGGTCTGAATGGCTGCGTTCGTCTGTTCCTTCATGGCCTGATCCGCGTTCCCGCCGGCCGCGGCCTCCTGCAGCATGGCAAGGGCGCTGTCCCGCGCCTGCTGGCGGTTTAGCCGGGCGTTGGCAAAGTAGCCGGAAGGGGTCGTGCTGTCTTCACTGCCCTTTTGTCCAGTCACACTTCCGTTCAACAACGGATCATTGGTTTCCCCCGCCACCAGTGCCGCATCTCCCAGTGTCTTACCCGCATCGGTCTGCTCCGTATTCTGATAGTTCCAGTTCAAATAGACCGCCAGACATACAAACAGCACCACCGCCGCGACCACCGTGTTTCGTTTCACCACCTGCATCCATGCTTCGGTCCTCCCCTTTGTGTTTGCCATTCCTGTTTCCTCCTGTCATTGACTTTTACATATGGATATTTTCTCCCCGCCCAATCCGGTAAGGGCACGCATAGCCTCCAGCAGCTGCAGCTTGACCCGCGCATCTCCCCCGCCCGGACAGATCACCAGCGCTCCCTGATACTTGGGATATATGCTCTGCAGGGGCACGGTCCCATCATATCCGCCTCCTTGAGATACAACGACGGTGGTGCTGCTGTGCCCGCTGTCCGACTCCTGTGTGTCCCGTGCCAGCACCTGGCGGCTGCTCTCCTTCAGGGTGAGCACCACCGTCACCTCTCCTGCCCCCTGGATACGCGACAGCGCACGCTCCAGTTTTCTTTCCATTTCGCCCAAATCAAACTGTGTTTCCTGCATCTGTCCGGCGGGCTGCACAGCATCACGGTGTTCTCCTGACGGCATCAGCAGCAGAATTACTCCAGCCAACACCACCAGCAGGATATATTTCCAGCGGTCCCAGCCCTCCTTCCAGTCCGCCGGCAGAGCGGACCACTTCCATTTCAACTCACTCACCTCCTGTGTATATCTGACAATCCGGCATGATGCCAAGCTCATTGCAGATGGCGGCCGTCAGCTCTCTGCGCTGCATTTCGTCAAAGTTCCCGGACAACTGTGCCGACCGGGGGATCCAGATCCCCCCCTCGCCCGGCACGCACACCACCTGCGCCCAACATGCAACGCCAAGACGGGCCGCCTTGTCCACAATATATGCGCCGCATTCCCGCTCTATGAGTGTTTTCAGCATAACCCCGTTTCCCTGTTCCAATTGAACCTGCTGCTCCTCCACCGCTCCCCGCACCGCGCCGGCAAGTTCCTGCGGGCCGGGTATCGTCAGCGTCAATACCGGCCGCAGCACCGCACACAGAAGGACCAGCGCACACACCAGCTTCCCTACCTGTTTTACAGGCCCCTTTGGCATCAGGCCATCCGCCAGAGCACTTATCAGAGCCGCGCAGATCACCGCCGTCAGCCATTGCCGCACCAGCTCGATCATGACACACCTCCTGCAAGCCCGGAAATAATACTTATCAACAGCAGTAAAGCGCTTGCACCTGTCATTGCAAGCATGAGTGCAAATGCACTGCCGATGCTGTCGATCAGCTCTGCCAGACGGCTGTCTGCCAGTACCGCCGCCAGCGCCCCGGTAAATTTATAAACCAGATAATGTACCCCAAGCCTTGTAAACGGTATGATGCAAATGCCCAGCACCGCCAGCATACCAAAAACACCTACGGTGTTTTTCAGCAGTCCTGCCCCTGCCAATATGGTCTCCGCCGCATTGGCGATAATTCCCCCCACCACAGGAATCACAGTGGATATGGCCATTTTTGCGGCCTTCAGTGCCGCCGCGTCTGTTGTTCCGGCAACGGCTCCAGTGACGGTGAGGTAGGTCACAAAGAGCACCAGAAGTGCGGTAAGGGACCGTGTCACCACCCATTTGAGCACCCCAGCCACCTTCTTCAGCCCCGGATTTCCCACCGCGGCACAGGCCGCGCTGGCAGCCGCGTAAGCATAGACCATCGGCACCAGCAGTCGGTCGATCAGCGTCAGCAGTGCGCTTGAAAACATGGCGGTGGCCACCTGACGGGCTGCTGCCCCTGCCGGCGCCCCCGTTGCTGCGGTGCAGGCCGCCGAAATGGGAAGCAGAACCTTGGAAAACCCCTGCATGCTATCAATAGTACTGCGTCCCAGCCCAATCATGGCGCTCATATCACCGGCAGAAACAGCCGTAATGGCCAGCGCCCCCGCGGTAAGACAGATATTCAGCCCGCCTGTCTCTCTGCCTGCTGAGCGCACACCGTCCGCCATGGCACACAGCATCACGATGACGATCAGCATCAGGGCACTGCGCAGCCCGGTCCGCAGTACCTTGGGCAGGTGCAGTACCGCCCGCTCCAGCAAGCTTTCAAGTCCCTGATCCAGTTCCGGATTCTCGGACAGCTCCACCCCTGTATCGTATCGTATCCCGGCCCTGGAAAGCTCATCCAGTCCAAGCTCGTCCCACAACTGCGCCTCCTGTGCCCTGCACACCGGCATCAACAGTGCCAAAAGCCATATAACGACCACACACCGCTTCATACCAGCAGCCCCGCGATCATATCAACCACTCCGTTCACAAGGGGCAGTGCCGCCGCAAGGGCAAGAAATGTCCCTGCCACTTCCAAAAATGCCGCAATACCGCCCTCGCCTGCGGCACGGCACACTTCGCCGGCCATCCGGGTGATCACAGACAGACCTGTTACCTTTATCACCGGCTCCACCAGTTCAGCTTCCAGCTGAGCGATGCGCGCAAGCCGTGCAAGAGAACTCACCGTCTGTCCCAGTGCTTCGGCCGCCATAGACAGCACCCACACGCCCGTGGTCAGCATCAATATAACGGCAAACTCCGCCCCATTTTTCCGCAAAACCGCGGCACATAGCGCCGCTGTCACCGCTCCGGCCGCAATTTTCAACAGCAGTTCCATCACAATCCGAACAGATTTTTCACCAGAGTGAACAGCTTGGCTATCTCCTGCACCACCATCATCAAAACCACTACCAGCGCGGTCAGCGTTACCATGGTGGCCTGCTCATCCCGGCCCGCCCGCACAAGCACCTGATTGAGCACGGTGACCAGGATGCCAATTGCGGCAATTTTAAATATGAGATCCACGTTCATTCTTCCTCGTCCTTCCTACAACGTAGCATCATAACAGCGTCAGTACAAGAAACCCTCCCGCCGTCACTCCCATCACCCGGTAAACCCGGCCAAGGGACAATGCTTCCTGCCGGCTGCGGTTTGTTCTGCGCTCCAGTTCTGAGCGCAGGCAGGACAATCCCCGGCTCTGTTCCATGGCATCGTAGTGCCCCAGCAGTTGCCCCAGACTGCCCAGCAAAGACTGTTCTTCCTTTGGAATGCCACTCTCTTTCAATGCTGAATCCCATGCATATGTAAAGCTAATCCCCTTTTCGATATTGTTGCGACAGGAGAGAAACAGTTGCTTTCCCTGCCTCGTGTTTCGCCGGGCGGTGCGCTCCAACAGCTCCGGCAGTGCCGTTCTGTTCAGGGTCAATTCCCGTTCCATTTCCTCCAGGGCCTGTCCAATGTCCGCCAGGACAGCGGTCCGTCTGCGCAGACCTGTCGACGCCCATATACCCCACGCAGTGCAGCCACCCCAGACCAACACTATCCCCAATATCTCCATCATACGCTTCCCTCCACAGGGATGAGCTGAATGTTACGCTTGCCCTGCACAACCCGGATCGTGATCAAATTCCGAAAGAGCCCTTTCTCCATCATCTCCCGGTAAATCGGTCTGCGTTTCAAATCTTCCGGCCCACTGCCGTGTGCGGTGGCGATCAGTGTTACGCCGCAGCCCACTGTCTGCTCCATGGCCCAAATATCTTCCCGCGCTGTGATCTCATCCACAGCGATCACCTGCGGATTCATCCCCCGCAGGAGCATGGGTACGGCCACCGACTTTGGGCATCCATCCATCACATCGGTCCGGCTTCCAACATCCATTTGCGCCTGTCCCCGCCAGACAGCGGCCACCTCTCCCCGCTCATCAGCTACCGCCACCCGCAGGGCCGGTCCGCTTTCACCGGAAGAGAGGTTGCGTATCAGATCCCGCAGCAGGGTGGTCTTTCCCGCCCCGGGCGAGGCCAGAATGAGTGTATTCTCCACAT
>JAZSJB010000081.1:0-12079 GCA_045534105.1 Lawsonibacter sp.
GTGTATTTCGAATCACAATTTTGTAGTCTTTCATTTTCATCACCGCTTCTATTATAGCTCACAGCTATCCCCTCGAAAATATATAGCTTTCAGCGATTGACTTTCGAGTTTCATTGCGCTATAATCGCCATTAGCGATATACAAAGGAGATTACATGATGAACTGCAATTGCGATTTTATAGACACCTTTCGTGACACATGTGAAGACCTTATCGGCGATGTTATTCTGCTGGAATCTCTCGTTCTTTGCCGGGAACAGGGGGACGGCAGGCAATCACCGGAGCAGTTTTCTCTGTTGGTACACAGGGTCACAGACTATTTGAAACAACACACGGACGAATTGCTCATACTTACAAAAAACAAATAGGGCCGCTGTTTCCAGCGGCCCTTTCCGTTCATTCTTCCCACGGTTCCTTATGCGGCTGCCACCCCTCCACCAAAGCCCCAAGCTGTCCAATGGTCTTGGGGGTACACACCGCCACCACATCAATGGTCTCGGAGTAATCCACCTTCTCCACTTTGGCTTCCTTGTACAGGGTATCCAGAATACCGCCCTTGTCATAAGGCAGGTGGATGGTCACCCGCTTGGCCCCGTTGTCCAGCCGCTTGCCGATGGCCTCCAGCAGCTTGTCCATTCCCTCTCCGGTTTTTGCCGAGATGGAAACGATATTTTCCCCGTGGGGACGGATCTCGCCCACATAGCGGTCACACTTGTTGAACACCTCAATCCGGGGTGTCTGCTCCGCCCCCAGCTCCCGGATCAGCGCGTCCACCACCGCAGCCTGGTCACGCCACTCGGGGTTGGACGCGTCGATGACGTGGAGCAGCAGATCAGCAAACTCCAGCTCCTCCAGCGTGCCCTTGCACGCCTCCACCAGATGGTGGGGCAGCTTGGAGATGAATCCCACGGTATCGGAAATGAGCACCGTGCAGGTGTCGGAAATTTCAAGGGTCCGGGTGGTGGTGTCCAGGGTATCGAACAGGCGGTTGTTGGCGGGAATGTCCGCCCCAGTCAACTTGTTGAGCAGAGTGGACTTGCCCGCGTTGGTGTAACCCACAATGGCCACCACCGGCACCTCATTCTTGATTCGCCGTTCCCGCTGTACACCCCGGATGCGGCGCACTTCTTTCAGCTCATCCTCCAGCTTGGATATCTTGCGGCGGATGTGGCGGCGGTCGCTCTCCAGCTGGGTCTCGCCAGGACCGCGGGTGCCGATGGCACCCTCCTGCCGCTCCAGGTGCTTCCACATACCCAGCAGGCGGGGCAGCAGGTACTTGTACTGGGCCAGCTCCACCTGCAGCCGTCCCTCACGGGTGCGGGCCCGCTGGGCGAAAATATCCAGAATGAGGGCAGAGCGATCCAGCACGGACACACCCAGTTCCTCCGTCAGTACCCGCTGCTGGGAGGGGGACAGGCTGTTGTCGAACACCACCATGTCCGCGCCCATGTTCTGCACCAGTTCCTTCACCTCGGCCACCTTGCCTTCACCGATGAAGGTACGGGGGTCAGGGCTGTCCTTGGACTGAGTGACCACGCCCACGCACTTACCTCCCGCCGTTTCCAGCAGAGCGGCAAGCTCCTCCATGGAGGAGTCCGTGGCATTCTCGTCATTGTTCAGGCTGTGGGCGCTCAGGCCCACCAGCACCGCCTTTTCCACTTTTTCCTGTGTGTTGTTCTCGGTCATACAAACCTCCGGAATCAGTCCTTGGTATAGGCCTCCACGATCTGGCCGATATACAGGGTGTGATAGTCCCGGTTGGGATACCATTTCTCCTTTATATCCTCCGGCATAGCAGCGGTATCCATCTCCTGTGTATACCGCTTGCGGCACACCAGCACCAGGCGCGCCTGCTCAAAATAGGGCGCACCGCCCTCACCACAAGCCACAGTGAATCCGCACTGCGCGATTTTATCCGTCTCGCGGCCGCTCTTCGCCCCGCACAGGGCCAGTTCCTTTTTGTGCTCCGGTCCGAAGAAAGACAGGGTAAAATACTCTTCCCGGTCAACGAACTCTTTTGTGTAGCGCTGAGGCCGAATATATACGGTAGCCGCAGGCTCGCCCCACATCACGCCCAATCCGCCCCAGCTGGCGGTCATGGTGTTGCAGCACTCTTTCGTGCCGGCAGTGATGAGCATCCACTCGTCCCCGATGAGGGAGAACACATTTTCCTTCAGCGCCTTCAGTTCGAGCTTCTTCATTTCCGTTCCCTCCATGCTCAGATATCAGATAACTATATTATATGCCAATATACAAAAAACCGCACCATAAGGTGCGGTTTTTGAATGCGGAACTTACTTGTCCAGGCCGAACTTCTTGTTGAAGCGGCTGACACGACCGCCAGTATCCACCATCTTCTGCTTGCCGGTGTAGAAGGGGTGACACTTGGAGCAAACTTCCACGCGGATGTCCTGCTTGGTAGAGCCTGTCTCGATCACATTACCGCAGGCGCAGCGAATAGTGGTCTGCTCGTAGTTGGGATGGATGCCTTCCTTCATTTGTGTTCACCTCTTTCATTTATAAGGGTTTTCTGGAAAGCGCATGGGATAGTATAGCATGGCAATTCCAGAATTGCAAGGGCTTTCTTAGATTTTTTTCGGTTTTTTTCACTTTTCAGACTTCCACTGCCCTGTCAAGGGCAAAGAACCACAGCAGACGCCGGGTAACAGGCTTTCCGGTCAGTTCAGTCAGCGCACGGGCATATGCCTCCACTTGAGGCCGGTAATCCTCCACCCGCTGTTCCACATCGGTCCCGGTCACCCGGTCACTCTTGAAGTCCAGCACTGTGACGCCGTCCTTCGTTTCAAACCAGCAGTCCACCACGCCCTGCAGGAGCAGTTCCTCTCCCGCCACGCCGGGGTAGTAGTCTCCGGCATCCACCAACATAGAAAATTTGAACTCCCGGTGGGGATTGGCCGCCGCCACCTCCCGGCCCAGTTCCGACTGGAAGAAAGCTGCCAAACGTTCCGGTTCGGCCGCCTCACCCTGAAGTTCATCAATGTATTCCCGGTCCACCAGTTCCCGGATCTGGGCGGCGATCTCCTCTTTGGTCCCGGTCCTGTCAAAGTCCAAATACTGCATCACCAGATGAAGGGCACTGCCCCGCTGCGCGGGGGTCAGTCCCAGCTTTTCTGCGGCAAACCGAGGCCGGGAGAGAGGGGCCCCGGATGTGTAGGCCGTCTGTCCCGCCTCCTGCGCCGCCTCCTGATCCAGGGAGCGGCCTTTGCTCTGGGTGGCGGTGATCTTGGAGGGGATGTCCAAAGCATCGAGATGCCCATAGCACCATGCAAAGTTCCGGGCCAGCCACTCCGGGTCCAAGCCATCCTCCGCCTTGTCCGTTTTGTCCGCGGCCCGCCAGCGCCCCTGTTCCAGCTGTGCGCCATCCACCAGGCGAACATCCCAGGGGATGGTATAGTCCAGTTCTGCCGCGCCGCTCAGTCCCGCCAATTCCCGCAGAGGCTGTCCGCAGCGCCGGTTAAGGACAGACAACAGGATCCACTGTCCCGCACTGGGGCAGTCCATCAGCACCTGAGGCGCCACCGGGCTGTCCGCGTCTTCAACCAGACCGGAAAGGACCCGTTCCGCCCGGGGCAGTGCCATGGTAAGCACCAACTTTTCTCTGGCGCGGGTCATGGCCACATACAAAAGGCGCAGCTCCTCCGCCAGCATCTCACGTTCCAGCGTCAGGGCAACCGCCCGCCGGGCCAGGGTGTTGAGTTCTATGCGCCGCTCCCGTTCCAGATATTTCGGACCAATGCCCAACCGACTGTGGAAGAGCACCGGCCGCATGGTATCCTCCCGGTTGAAGCGCCGTCCAAGTCCACACACGAAGACCACCGGAGCTTCCAACCCCTTGGAGCGGTGGATGGACATGATGCGCACCCCTTCCTGCTGGCGGGCAGGGCCGGAGCCGAATTTATGACCGTTGGCACGCAGCCGCTCCAGCCGAAGCAAAAACTCAAACAGGGTGCGGCAGCCCGCCCCCTCCTGCTGTCGGGCCAATTCATACAACGCCAGCAGATGGGCCCGCCGTTCCTCTCCTCCGGGCATGGCGGAAGCAAGTCCCAACAGATTGGTCTGCTCATAAATGTGCCATACAAGCTGACTGCAGGTGCGTTCCCCCGCCCCGAACCGCAGGCGGTCCAGTTCCTCCAAAAAGTCCGCGCAGTCCTGTTCTCCCCGTCGGGCCGCTTCCTCCACGGCGGTGTAGAAATCCCCCTTGGCCTGGGCGCGCAGCTGAGCCAGCCGGTCGGCGGAAAAGGCGTACACCGGCGAGCGCAGGGCAGAGATAATAGGAACGTCCTGCCGGGGGTTATCCACGATCTGCAGCAAGGCCAGGGCCATGTTGACCTCGGTGGTAGCGAAGAAATCCTCCCCCACGTCAGCAGACCAGGGGATATTTTGTTCGCTCAATGCACGGACATAGTGATGGAGCACCGGTCCGGGAGAGCGCAGCAGGATCATCACATCGGAGGCTTTCAGCTTCCGTTCCCCCACCGCTAATCCTTCATCCAACATCTGACGGATACGCAGGGCAGCATTGCGGGCCTCCTGCAGGTTCTTGTCCTCCTGCTCTCCCTCTTCCTCGCCTCTGTCCTCCACCGTCACCACGTCCAGTTCTACTCGGTGGTCCCCGTCCTCCGGGAATACAGCTCCCGGGACCAGCGCCTGGTCGTCGGTATAATCCATCTCGCCGAACTGCCGGCTCATCAGATCCCGAAACAGGTCGTTGACCCCTTCCAGCACCTGGGGGCGGGAGCGGAAGTTGCGTTTGAGCAGCACCTTGCGAGGCTCTCCCTCCACAGCCTCATCCCACAGCTTAAACGTTTCATAGCGCTGCAGGAAAATCGTGGGGTCCGCCAGCCGGAACCGGTAGATGGACTGCTTTACATCGCCCACCGCAAATTCGTTTCGTCCACCATCGGACACGGCACGAAAAATGGCGTTCTGAACCTGATTGGTATCCTGAAATTCGTCCACCATTACCTCGTCAAAACGCGCGCTCCAGCTGCGGGCCAGGTCGGTATATTGGCCGCTGTCCGAGTCATACAGCAGCCGCACCGCCATATGCTCCAGATCAGAGAAGTCCACCACGCCCCGGTGGCGCTTCTCCTGCTCATACTCCGCAGCAAAATCCCGCACCAGACTCACCAGCGCCTTTACCGCCGGCGCCGCCTGTTCCAGATCATAAAGCTGCTGCTCACTGCTCTGCTCAAAGCGCTCGGCCAGCTTGTCCAGCTGCTTCTTCACCCGTGCCCGCAGGTTCTTTACCCGTTCAGCACCAACAAGGTCCACCACACCCCGCTTGGTCCCCACTCTGGGGAATGTCACCGGCAGGCCCGCACTCATTTCATCCCATCTGTCCGCGCGCAGCAGGGCCTGTATGCCCTGCCGACTCTCGTCCAGAGACGGGCCGTAATTGGCGTAAAGCACACTGTCCTGTCCGGCCAGTTCTAGCGCCTGGGTCAGGCGACGGGCACAGTGCTCCGCCTGCATGCGCGCATCCTCCATGAGCGCCGCACCCCAGGGAGTCTGAGCCACATCCGTCACGCCCTCCAGCTCCCAGACCTGCTCCTGGCTGTCCAGCCAGCCGTCCGGATCCGGATGGCTCTGAATGCGTCCGAACACATCCAGCACGATCTGCATCAGCTTGCGGTCATCCCGTCCGGCAGACATGGTATCCACCAACCGAAAAAAGCCGTCCTCCGGCTGCATCTGTTCATATCTGCGTTCCAGAACCCGACCAAGGGCCTGGTCCATCAGTACCGCCGCCTCACCCTCGTCACACAGTCGGAAGTCCGGGTCCATATCCAGCGCCGCGGCGTTTTCCCGCAGCAGCTGGGCACAGAACGCATGAACGGTGGAGATTTGCGCCCGGTAGAGCAGGGTAGTCTGCCGACGCAGGTGGCGGTCTCCCGGCTGGGCCGCAAGCCGCTCATTCAGTTCCTGGGCAATGCGTCCGCGCAGTTCTGCCGCAGCCGCCTTGGTATAGGTGATGATCAAAAAGCGGTCGATGTCCGCCCCCCGGCTCACCCGGTCCAGCAGCCGCTCTACCAGCACCCGGGTCTTGCCCGAGCCCGCGGCTGCAGAGACAAGCAAGGCACCGCCCCGCTCCTCCACCGCCCGGCGTTGTTCCTCTGTTAATGGGAAGGGCACTTTTTCCGCCCCCTTTCCTGTTTCCCTCTCACTCAATCATTGAGCACGTTCAAGAATTTCTCAATGCGGATACCCTTATTCTTGTCCAGCTCATCCTTTTCCAAAAACACCAGCTTTTCCAGCACGTCCATGGCCCGTTTCACCGCCGTCTGCAAGGGCTTGCCCTGAAGCAGTCCACCCACCAGCACGGCGGAGAACATGTCTCCCGTGCCGGGAAAATGCACCCTGATCAGGCGGTAAGGAATGGAGAAGTACTCCCCGGCAGTGTGGTCATAGCCCCAAACGGTGTGTTTTCCGGTCTGGGCATCCTGGCCGCTGGTGATGATGACCGAGCGGGGCCCGAAGGCACGCAGCCCATCCACCACCTCGCGAGCCTGCTCCTGCGTCAGGGTCTGCTCCCCCTCATAAAGCCCGGTAAGGAACTGGGCCTCTGTCAGATTTGGCACGATCACATCCGCCACCCCGATAAGCCGGCGCATATTGTCCACCGTCTCCTGTGTCACGCCGTTGTAGAGCTTGCCGTCATCCCCCATGATAGGGTCGGTCATGACCAGCAGCCCCTCCTTTTTCTGACTGGCGATGAAATCCCGGATAATGCCCACCTGTTGAGCACTGGCCAGAAAGCCCGTGGTAATGCAGTCAAACTGGAAGCCCAGCTCTTTCCACACCCCGATGACTTGTGTCATGTAGTCCGTGGTGTCCAGCAGGGCAAACTTCCCGTAGTCCAGGGTGTTGGACACCAGCGCTGTGGGCAGGTTGTACACGCTGTGCCCCATGTGAGACAGGATGGGCAGCATGGCGGCCATGGCCACCTTGCTGTACCCGGGCATATCGTTGATGATAAGAATATTCTTACTGTCCTTGTTCATGTCAGACACCTTCCTGTTCCGCACGTTCCGGCTCATCCTCTTCCAGACTGTGCCAGAATTCCTCGGCGTTCATGCCGCTCAGCCAGCGGCGGCAGTCCCCGCCCCGCCCCTCTTCAAAGTGGCAGGCGGCGGCATAGTCACAGTAGCGGCAGGCGTTTTTGTCCGGTCCCCGCCAGAAGGGATCGGCAGAAATGTTGCCCGCAGCCAGCTCCCGGCAGATATCCCGCAGTACCCGGTCCACATGCCGTTCCAGCCGGGCAAACCGCCGGGCGCTCACCAGTCCATCACCAGAGAGGGCACCGCTTCTGTTCACCTTCACCGGCAGGAAGCGGATGCCATCCTCCCCCGGCTGTTCCATGGCAGAGAGCACCTCCGGCTCATCCAGCACCAGTCCCTTGCGGCGCAGCTGCTTGTCCATGAGCCTGCGCCGCTCCTCCTCGCTCATACCGCGGCTGCCGGAGACAATGATGTCCCGTGCTGGGAGATAAAGCACGCCGGCGGGCACGATCTCCCGGCCAAACACTTCCTCCCCCTTCTGCCGCAGGGCAAACAGGTACAGCAGCATCTGCAGGCCCATGCCGTTTCGCACCTCGGTCAAATCAAAGCTCTTGCTGCCGGTCTTGTAGTCCACCACACGCAGGTAGAGCTTATCCTCATGCAGCCAGCCGTCCACCCGGTCCACAAAGCCGGTCACACTGACGGTCACTCCGTCCTGCTCCAGCTCCACCGGCGGCAGGTCCTTGCCCCGTCCGAAGCCCAGTTCAAAGGCGACCGGCTCAAAGCGGGAGACAGCCAGTTCCTGGACCACATTGTCCACCACCTGGTCTACCCCCTCCAACAGACGGTGGAACAGATAGCGAAAGCGGGCCGTCTGATGCTCCAGGCCGCCCAATTCCTCCCGAACATACCGCTCCACGGCCTGCCGGGTCAACTCTTTCAGCTTGGCGCGGTCTACGCCGCCCTCTCCGTTCTTCCACGCGCCATCCCGCAGCACATGCTCCAGCACATAGTGCACAAAGGTGCCGTACTCCGGCGCGTCAAAGCCGGCACTGCGCCGTGGCTCAGCCTGCAGGCCATAACGCATAAAGTAAGAGAAATGACAGGACTTGTATTTATCCATGCGGGATGCGGACATGGGCACCCGTCTGCCGTAAAGCCAGTCCACACTCTGCCGGGACAGGCTGCCCCGCTCCCAGTGTTCCGAGCGTTCCAACCGTTCCACCTGTTCCTCCCAGCCGGGCATCTGCCTGAGCACACGGCGCACCGCCGGTCTCGTCCCAGCCTGTTCCAGGGCGGGCCGGGGAGCGGACAACCGGAACAGTCCATTCCCCTCCTCCTGTACCACAATTTCCGGGAAGATGCGCCGCAGGCGTTCCACCAGAAAAGAGGGCCGCAGTTCCTCCCCACCGCTCCCCCTGGCGGGCCAGGTGACCAGCAGTTTCCGGTCCGGACAGGTACAGGCGGTATAGATAGCGGTCATCTCCCGGTACAGCCGTTCCTTGCCCCGCAGTCCCAGTTCCACGCCGTAAGCCGCCAGCAACTCCCGGTCATCATCGGAAATCAGCCCGGGCGCCGCACCCACGCCTGGCAGAGATGTGTCATCCGCACCAAGTAAAAAGAGCACCTGTATTCCATGTCCGCTTTGGCGGACCATCTCCCCCGCCGTCACCCGGTCCAGAGAGACGGGAATCGTGCCCACATCGTACTGGGAGAGTACCAGTTTCAAAAGCCCGGCAAATTCCTCCAGCTCCATGGGCGTATCTCCCAGCAGTTGGGCGCACTGCTCCAAAGCTCCGCACAGGATCTCCCACAGCTGCCGGTATTCCTCCGCAAGACCCAGCTCACCCCGCTGCCGCAGCAGGGCGGTGCGCTCCTCCAGCCGTTGATGAAGGCCGATCTCCTCCAACAGGGCATACAGGGCCCTGGCCTGTCCACGTCCGGTTCTGTCCCGGTTGGTCCGCAGCCGCTCCAGTGGTCCGGACACCTTGCGCCGCAGGCCGTCTAACCGCCCCAACAGCTCACGGTCATCCTCCTCCAACGCAAAGCCGTACCCTCTGGGGTGCATGGTCCAGGGTGCCTCCTGCGTCCAGCGGCTCCCCCGCAGGTCCCACTTGAGAACGTAGTTCTCCAAAATGTCCCGCTCCGCCCGTGTAAGGTCGGTCAGATCACTTTTCAGATAACGAAACACGTCCTCATAGGCATAGCCGCCGGACACACAATCCAACGCCGCCGTCACCAGGGTCAACACCGGCTTTTGTAGAATATTATTCATGACCGAACGGAACACCGGGATTCCATAACGTTCAAAAACAGACTCAACCAGCGCGTCATAGCGCTCATAGCCCCGGGCCGTCACCGCGATATCCCGAAACCTCAGCTCGCTCCCGCGCACCAGTTCCAAAATCTTCCCCGCAGTCCATTCCACTTCCGTGCGGGGGTCGGACGCAAAAAAGAGCTGCACATCATCCCCGCAAGCTGCCGGCTCCGCCGCCAGCGTTCCGAACAACTGCCCCTCCAGCGCGGTCATGGCCGCGGAGCGGGCACAGGTGCTCTGCGCACATTCTTCCACAATGCACTGCTGCCCCAGCTCACGGGCCATACGCTGCAGCTGCATGGCGGTCCGCCGGGCGGGCGAAAAAATACCCGTACCGTCCTCATCCTCCTCCAAATGGTCGCAGGTGAGGGCCACGGTGACACTCTCCCCCCGCTTGAGCAGCAGGCGCAGCAATTCCATCTGCTGGGGCGTGAAGTCAATAAAGCCGTCCACGAAAAAGCGCGCGTCCTGACCCCAATCGCAAACGGCCAGCTTTTCCGCCGCCCGGCTCAGCCGGTCCCGGGGATCCAGGGCTGTCTGCGCTGTCAGGGCATCATAGGCCGCGCAGATCAGGCCCAGGTCCCGAAGGCGCTGGCCCTCACTGCCGCCAATCTCCTCTCCCGCAGCGCTCAGCCGTTCAGGAGGGACGCAGCAGCTTTTCAGCTCATCCGCCGCGGAAAGCAGCCCGCTCAAAAAGGCCGGGCGCTGGGAGGGGCGTGCGTACACACTCAACTGACTGACCACTGACTGCACCGCCCGGTACATGAGCAGCAGCCGTCCGCCCTCATCCAATTCCCCGCGGCTCATGCCGCCCGCAGTCTGAAACACACGGCTGGACAGGCGGGTAAAGGTGAGCACCTCTGCATACATGCACACCCGGCTGCCCCCCTCCCGGCACAGGCGGCGTTCTGTCTCATGGGAGTGGGGTTCCGGCACCAGCAGGATGTTCCGCCGCCCGCTGCATTCACAGGCACGGTGCAGCAGCAGCGTGGACTTGCCTGTCCCGCTGCGGCCAATCAACAGTTTCAGCATCCGGCTCACCCTCCTTGCGCTTTTTTCTCAGTGTAACACAAAACACGTCCCAAAAAAAGGACTAATCACCGCTGCAGGCCCATCTTTTTATTATATGGGGCACCGGACAATAAAAAATCGCCACCCCAGCAGGGGTGGCGGTGCAATACTTGAAGAAAGGTTTTAGCGCAGGTTGAAGAAAGCAGCCATGCCGGAATACTTCGTCCTCGCGGACTGCGCATCCTTCGCCTCCATGCAAGCATGAATGCTCACTCGCTTCGTCGCTCGTCCTCTCCCCAGCAAAACTGCCGCTGCGCGGAGTTTTACCGGGGCCCCTTATGGTCGCCCAGAATTTCACAAGAGGAGCTGGGCGACACAAAGAACACCGCCACCCCAGCAGGGGTGGCGGTGCAATACTTGAAGAAAGGTTTTAGCGCAGGTTGAAGAAAGCAGCCATGCCGGGATACTGAGCGATGTCGCCCAGCTCCTCTTCGATGCGCAGCAGCTGGTTGTACTTGGCCACGCGGTCGGAACGGCTGGGAGCACCGGTCTTGATCTGGCCGGCGTTCAGGGCCACGGCGATGTCGGCAATGGTGGCGTCCTCGGTCTCGCCGGAGCGGTGAGACACGATGGCGGTGTAGCCGGCGCGGTTGGCCATCTGGATGGCGTCAAAGGTCTCGGTTAGGGTGCCGATCTGGTTGACCTTGATCAGAATGGCGTTGCCCACCTTCTTCTCAATGCCGGTAGCCAGACGGGACACGTTGGTCACGAACAGGTCGTCGCCCACCAACTGCACGCGGTCGCCAATGGCCTTGGTCAGCATAGCCCAGCCTTCCCAGTCGGTCTCAGCCATGCCGTCCTCCAGGGAGATGATGGGGTAAGTGTCGGCGAACTTCTTCCACATGTTGACCAGCTGCTGCTGGGTCAGCTTGCGGCCGGACTTGGGCTGAACGTAAATCTTCTCGTCCTCGTTCCACCACTCGGAAGAGGCGGCGTCGATGGCGATCTTGAAGTCCTCGCCGGGCTTGTAGCCGGCCTTCTCGATGGCGGCCACGATAACCTTCAGCGCGTCCTCGTCCTTCTTCAGGTTGGGGGCGTAGCCACCCTCGTCACCCACGCCGGCGGCGGGAGTGCCGTTCTCCTTCAGAACGCTCTTCAGGGTGTGGAACACCTCGGCGCAGCGGCGCAGAGCCTCACGGAAAGAGGGGGCGGACACAGGCATGATCATGAACTCCTGAATCTCCACGTTGTTGGTGGCGTGAGCGCCGCCGTTCAGGATGTTCATCATGGGCACGGGCAGCTGCTTGGCGTTGGTGCCGCCAATGTAGTTGTACAGGGAAACACCCAGGCTCTCGGCAGCGGCCTTGGCGCAAGCCATGGAGGCGCCCAGAATGGCGGTGGCGCCCAGACGGGTCTTGGTGGGGGTGCCATCCAGCTCGATCATAGCCTTGTCGATGGCTACCTGATCCAGCACGTTCATGCCGATCAGGCACTCGACGATCTCGGTCAGCACGTTCTTCACGGCAGTCTCGCAGCCCTTGCCCAGGTAACGGCTCTTGTCGCCGTCGCGCAGCTCGCAGGCCTCATAGATGCCGGTGGAAGCGCCGGAGGGAACGGCGGCACGGCCCATGGAGCCGTCCTCCAGATAAACCTCCACCTCAACGGTGGGGTTGCCGCGGCTGTCCAGGATCTCACGACCCAGGACGTCAACGATTTCAATCATCTGCTTC
>JAZSJB010000047.1:0-19413 GCA_045534105.1 Lawsonibacter sp.
CGAATCCACCTGCAACATCATGGCAGTTTCCCAGGCTGGCGGTTACCAGATTGTAGAAGCACTGGCGCTGCTCGCGGCATCCTCCGTGGACGTAATCTATCTCGTGGACAGCTACGGTGCGTTCTATCCCGAAAATGCGTCCGATATGGCACTCATGTACATCAAGGCTGTTGAAGAATCGGGCAAAAAGATCGGCTTCCACGCGCACAACAACCAGAATCTGGCATTCGCCAACACCATCGACGTTCTTTCCCGCGGGGTCAGCTACCTTGACGCAACCGTACAGGGCATGGGACGCGGCGCGGGCAACTGTGCGCTCGAACTTCTTCTCGGCTTCCTGAAGAATCCGAAGTACAACCTGTACAGCGTGCTGACGTTTATCGAAAAGTACATGATCCCGCTGAAGGAATCCGGCGTGGTCTGGGGCTTCGATCTCCAGTATATGTTCACCGGACAGCTCAACCGACATCCCAGAGAGGCGATCGCCTTTACCACGGACGGGCGGAGTGATTACTGCGAATTTTACAAGTCGCTTTTGGATCATCTGTAAGCTGCAGCGCCGGGTTGGTCAAACGGCCGACCGTTCTTGTATTTTACAATGGTGTCGAGGTGTTTATTTTGCATTATAAAAATTATCTTTTTGATTTTGACGGGACTCTGGTAGACTCTATGCCCGCATTCGTGTCCGTGATGCTGAGGATTCTGGAGGAGCATAAAATCTGCTATCCTCAGGATGTGGTAAAAATCATCACACCTCTGGGGTATGCCGGTACGGCCAGGTATTTCCGGGAACTGGGGCTTGACTGTTCGGAGGAAGAGATCGTTCTGCTGATGAAGAAGTATATCTTGGATGAATACCGATACAGAATCGCGGCGAAGAACAATGTGGCATCTGTCCTGCACCGGCTG
The DNA here is from genome assembly GCA_045534105.1 of Lawsonibacter sp. GTDB lineage: Bacteria > Bacillota > Clostridia > Oscillospirales > Oscillospiraceae > Lawsonibacter. The sequence continues at coordinate 910 of JAZSJB010000047.1, forward strand.
AAGGAGCAGGGGGCCGACCTGAATGTGCTTACCGCCAGTCCGCATCTGTTACTGGACCCCTGCCTGAAGCGGCTTGGGCTGTTTGACCTATTTACCAATGTATGGTCCTGTGATGATTTTGGCACCACCAAGGCCGATCCGGCGATTTATGAGCTGGCGGCTCGGCGTATGGGCTGCAGGGTGGGGGAGGTCCTCTTTCTGGACGACAACTATAACGCGGATAAAACTGCAAAGGCCGCGGGCATGAAAGTGTGCGCAGTATACGATGATTCATCCAAGGACTATGTGGACGAGATGAAAACGGTGGCAGACCACTATATTTACGACTTTTCCGAGTTGCTCGCGCTGTAAATGGAGTGTTCGGGCAAGATGTTGAACAGCTCCAGTAAAAACGGACAATAGACAAACAGCCCCCTAATGTAGGAAAATAGTCTTACATTAGGGGGGGTTTTTATGGGCAAAAGAAGATATACCAAAATGCAAGAATATGAGCCTGTTATATTAGCAATGCAAGAGGCAGGGTGTTCGCTCCCTTTTTCTTTCGGATAAGATTAACATAGGAAAGATAAAAAGACAATTGTAAAAAATATATGAATCCCCTTGCAATTTCCGGTAGAAAGGGGTATATTGGATTAGCACTCAACGAAAGAGAGTGCTAAATATGGTCATATAACGCAGTTTTATATACGGAGGAAAGGACAATGGCAAAAAAACAGTTTAAGGCGGAGTCCAAGCGGCTGATGGATTTGATGATCAACTCCATTTATACCAATAAGGAAATTTTTCTGCGGGAAATCATCTCCAATGCCAGCGACGCGGTGGACAAACTGGCTTACAAGGCACTCACGGACGATCAGGTGTCCGTCAAGCGCAAGGAGTTTGGTATCGTCATCGTGCCGGACAAAATCTCCCGCACTCTGACCGTGTCGGATAACGGCATTGGAATGACAAAGGAGGAGTTGGAGACCAATCTCGGCACCATCGCTAAGAGTGGCTCCTTCCAGTTCAAGCAGGAACTGGGGGAAGAGAAGGCCGCCTCCAAGGTGGATGTGATTGGCCAGTTCGGCGTGGGCTTCTACTCTGCGTTCATGGTGGCTGACGAGGTGACTGTCATCACCAAGGCCTACGGCAGTGACGAGGCCTGGCGGTGGCAGTCCCAGGGCGCGGACGGCTACACCGTGACCCCCTGTGAAAAGGCGGGTGTGGGAACCGACATTATCATGCACATCAAGGCCAATGCCGATGAGGAGAATTACGACCAGTATCTGGATAGCTACAAGCTGCAGGAACTGATCAAAAAGTACTCTGACTACATCCGCTACCCCATCCGCATGGAGGTGGAGGACTATAAGATGAAGGATAAGCCTGCCGATGCGGGGGAGGACTATAAGCCCGAGTGGGAGGCGGTTCGGGAGTGGAAGACCATCAACTCCATGGTTCCCATCTGGCAGCGGCAGAAGTCCAAGGTAAAGGCGGAGGATTATAACAGCTTCTATAAAGAGAAGTTCGGCGACTGGCAGGATCCCCTGTCTGTCATCCACACCTCCGGTGAGGGTGCGGTGGAATATAAAGCTCTGCTCTATATCCCCGGTCAGGCTCCATATGATTTCTACACCCGAGAGTATGAAAAGGGCCTGCAGCTGTATTCCTCCGGCGTGATGATCATGGACAAGTGCGCTGATCTGCTGCCCGACCATTTCCGGTTTGTCCGGGGCGTGGTTGACTCTCAGGATTTCTCCCTGAACATCAGCCGTGAGATGCTGCAGCACACCCGCCAACTCAAGGTCATTGCTGCCAATCTGGAAAAGAAGATCAAGAGTGAACTGCTCAAGCTGCAGAAGGACGACCGGGATAAGTACGAGAAGTTCTGGGAGGCCTTTGGCGTGCAGATCAAGGCGGGCGTGGTGGCCGACTACGGTACTCATAAGGATTTGCTGCGTGACCTGCTGCTGTTCTGGTCCTCCAGCCAGGGGAAGAATGTCACCCTGGCCGAATACAAGGACCGCATGAGCGAGGATCAGCCCTATTACTACTATGCCAGCGGCGAGAGCGCGGACAAGATCGACAAGCTGCCTCAGGTGGAGCGCATCCGTGACAAGGGCTATGAGATCCTGTACCTGACCCAGGATGTGGACGACTTTGTGGTGCAGGCTCTGGGCGAGATCGACGGCAAGAAGTTCAAGTCTGTCAGTGATGAGGACGCCCTGCCCGAGACGGAGGAGGAGAAGAAGCAGGCCGAGGAAAAGGCCGAGGCGGGAAAGACCATGACCGACTTTGTCAAGGAAGTGCTGGGGGACAAGGTCCATGCGGTGCGTATTTCCAAGATCCTTAAGTCCGGCGCTGTGTGCATGACGGCGGAGGGCTCTATGACCCTTGAGATGGAAAAGTATCTGCGCAAGTTCGAGGACAAGGGCGACGTGCGTGCCCAGCGTGTGCTGGAGCTTAATCCCGATGCCCAGGCCGTGCTGGCCCTGCGCCGTGCCGTGAATGAGGGGGATAAGGAGCTGGCAGGCAAGTACGCAAAGCTCCTGTACGGTCAGGCCCTGCTGCTGGCCGACCTGCCCATGGAGGATCCGGCGGAATTTGCCGCGTTGGTCTGTGAATTGATGAAATGAGAACGCACATGCGCGCACCCGGCCCGGGAATGGGCCGGGCGCGCGCATTGTGTGCGGTGTGTTTTGGAATTTACATAAATGGTATAGACAAATCATATTTTTCATGCTATAATGGCCAAAATTCAGAAAGGAGCAGTATCGCAGAAATGGACGACGGCGGCAGTAAACCCGACACTAACCCTCCCTTATGTCATAAGTATTTACAGGCGAAGCATGATCCCCACCTCCGGGTGTAGGATGCAGGCTTGGCCTTTTGTGCGTTTTTATCGAAAATTTTGTGATGATATGAGTTGGAGGAAATTATGAAACATTCCATTCCCTTTATGATAGCCTTGCAGGTGTTTCTCATTGCACTCAATGCGATTTTTGCCTGCGCGGAGATCGCCGTGATCTCCATGAACGACAATAAGCTGGCCAAAATGGCGGGGGAGGGCGACAAGCGCGCCCGTCGTTTGGCCCGGCTGACCGAACAGCCCGCCCGTTTTTTGGCGACCATCCAGGTGGCCATCACCCTGTCCGGATTTTTGGGCAGTGCCTTCGCGGCAGAGAATTTTTCCGGCGTGCTGGTGGATTGGCTGGTGAGCCTTGGGATCCCTGTGGCTGTGGAGGTGCTGGACTCTGTGGCCGTAGTGTTGATCACCGTGGTGCTGTCCTTCCTCACCCTGGTCTTTGGCGAGCTGGTGCCCAAGCAGGTGGCTATGCGTAAGGCAGAAGCTTTGGCCCTTGGCATGTCCGGCTTGATCAGCGCCATTGCCCGTATTTTTGCGCCTCTGGTCAGCTTGCTGACCGTATCCACCAACGGCGTGCTGCGTCTGCTGGGCATTGACCCCAACGAGCATGACGAGCAGGTCAGTGAGGAAGAGATCCGCATGATGGTGGACGTGGGCAGTGAAAAGGGTGCCATTGACGACGAGGAGCGGGACTTTATCCAGAATGTCTTTGAGTTTGACAGCACCAGCGTGGAGGAGATCATTACCCACCGCACCGACGTGACTCTGCTGTTCCTGGAGGACAGCATTGAGACATGGGAGCAGGTCATCAACGACACCCGCTATACATACTACCCCATCTGCGGAGAAACCCCCGACCAGATCGTGGGCGTGCTGAACACCAAGATTTATTTCCGACTGAAAGACCGCTCCAAAGAGTCCATCATGGAACATGCTGTGGTGGAGCCCTACGTGGTTCCGGAGTCTCTGAAGGCAGATGTCCTGTTCCGCAACATGAGGCGTGAGCGGGTGCAGATCGCTGTGGTGCTGGACGAATACGGCGGCATGAGCGGTATTCTGACCATCAAGGACCTGATTGAGGAACTGGTTGGCGATCTGGAGGATGATGTAGTCCCCGAGGACATCCCCGAGGAGATCGTTCAGGCGGAGGATGGTACCTGGACGGTGGATGGCACCACCCTGCTGGAAGACCTGTCTCCCGTGGTAGGCGTTGCGCTGGAGTCTGAGGAATACGACACCCTCAGTGGACTGATCTTCCACCATCTGGGCACTTCTCCTGAAGTGGATTCCGAGGTGGAGGTGGACGGTCTGCACATCCGCGTGACCCAGGTCCACAACTTCCAGGTGGAGACCGCTGTAATTAAAAAACTCCCCGTTCCTTCCGAAGAGGAATAAGATGCATACAACCCGGCCCCTGCGCAAAGCGCAGGGGCCGGGTTTTCTCTGCTGGCCGCAAATGTCTTTGCGCTACCTTGGTGGTTGAATGTTATGATTTATTAAAAAAACGCACCGCCTAGCGGCGGTGCGGCAAAACATCAGTTTTTACGGTAGGTCACATATTGGAAACGGACGCCATTTTCCTCCAGCACCTCGCTGTGAGCTGTGGCCGTCCAGTCCGGATGGGCATCCAGATCGGGAAACCAGCGGTCCGCAGGGAAGGAGGCCAGGATTTTAGTTACATAAGCAGTGTCGCATTGGTCCAGCAGGGCACGATAAACACTCTCTCCGCCGATGACAAAGGCATTTTCCGGAGCGTTTTCCAGCAGGGTGTCCAGATCAGCATAGACCTCCGCACCCTCCACCATATAGCCCGGAGTGGCGGACAAAATGAGGTTGCGGCGGTTTTTCAGGGGACGGCCCCCGGGAAAGGTAGCCAGCGTCTTGCGGCCCAGAATGACCGGGTGGCCGGTAGTTAGTTCCCTGAAACGCTTCAGGTCGGCAGAAATGTAGGCCAGCTGGTCCCCGCCCTTTCCGATGGCCCAGTTTTCATCTACGGCAACAATAAGGTTCATAAATAAATCCCTCCGTTAGACGGCTACAGGGATCTTCTGATCCAGGGTGTGGGCCTGATAGCCCTCCAGCTTCACGCTGGCGGGGGTAAAGTCATAGAAATCGGTAACGGACGTGTCCAGTGTGAATTTGGGTGCATCATAGGGGGTGCGGGAAATCAGTTCCTCCACCACGGGGACGTGCCGGTCGTAGATGTGGGCATCGGCAATTACATGGACGAACTCGCCCGCCTCCAGACCGGACACCTGAGCCAGCATGTGGGTGAGTACCGCGTACTGCATCACGTTCCATCCGTTGGCGGTGAGCATGTCCTGAGAACGCTGGTTGAGGATGGCGTTCAGGGTGTTGCCGCTGACGTTGAAGGTCATGCTGTAGGCGCAGGGGTACAGAGCCATCTCGCTCAGGTCGTGGTGGTTATAAAGGTTGGTCATAATGCGGCGGGAGGCGGGGTTGTTTTTCAGGTCGAACAGGACCCGGTCCACCTGATCCATCTCCCCCTCGGGGTAGCGGTGCTTGACCCCCAACTGATAGCCATAGGCCTTGCCGATGGTGCCGTTCTCGTCCGCCCAGGCGTCCCAGACATGGCTGTTCAGCTGGTGGATGTCGTTGGACTTCTTCTGCCAGATCCACAGAAGCTCGTCCACGGCGGACTTGAGAAACTGCTTGCGCACGGTGATGATGGGAAACTCCTTTTTCAGGTCATAGCGGTTGACCACGCCGAACAGCTTGATGGTATGGGCAGGGGAGCCGTCCTCCCACTTGGGGCGCACGGGACGGTCGGTGTCCCAAACACCTTTGGACAGGATGTCCTTGCAGTTTTGGATAAAGACCTGGTCGGCGTAGCTCACGGTAAACAGCTCCTTTGTACGACATTTTCTTTATCATAACACAAACAGCCGGAAACGCAACAAAAAATTGCGCTCCGGCTGAGTTTTATGTTCCTTTGTATTTCCTGCGGGTAGCGATACCGCCCCGGATGTGCCGCTCGGCCTTGTTCTCATCCAGCACCTGCTTGACCTGCAGGTACAGGGGACGATTGAAGGCGGGCAGACGCTCCTGAATGTCCTTATGTACGGTAGATTTGCTGATGCCAAACTTCCGGGCGGCCCCCCGGACTGTTGTCTTATTTTCAATGATGTACAGGGCCAGCTGGCAGGCCCGCTCCTCAATATTTCCTTTCAAGACAACACGCTCCATTCTGCGTTACTGACACCACTATATGAATGGGGCGGAGGGATTATGACCGCAGAGAAAAGTCCTGAAAATGGGACTTATAAAAAGATAAAATGGGATCATCAAAGAAAGGAGCGAGGGAACATGCTGAACAAGGAACAGATGACCATGCGGCGGACGGAGCGGCAGGAACCGTATTACGTTACCATCACGGGCTTTTGGCACTATTACGATAAAAAGCCATTTGCCATCGGCAATCTGATTCGGTGCCGCAAGGAAGCGGACAACGAGCACGACTGCGAGGCCATCAAATGCACGCTGCCCATGCTGGGAACGGTAGGGTATATTGCCAACAGTACCAACATGGTGGCGGGAGGTACCATGAGTGCCGGGCGGATTTATGACAAGGTAGATGAAAAATTCTATGTGAGGGTCATGTTTACCACGAATTCCAAAGTGATCTGCCGGGTGGAGAATGATTGCCGGGAGGAGCTGGAGCGGGAACTGAAGCTGCGGCAGATGAAAGAAGACTGGGACTGAATTGCGGAGGGATAACGGAATGTTCTTTTTTATGGTTTATGCGTTGATTTATCTTTTGATAACTGGGTAATTCACCTCCCATACAACGAAAAAAGCGGCTCGCTGTGCGAGCCGCTTTTTTCATGGGATTACACGTTGAACCGGAACAGGATGATATCGCCGTCCTGCACCACATATTCCTTGCCCTCGGAGCGGATCAGTCCCTTTTCACGAGCGGCGGCCATGGTGCCGCAGGCCATCAGGTCCTCGTAGGAGACAACCTCGGCCCGGATGAAGCCCCGCTCAAAGTCGGAGTGGATCTTGCCCGCGGCCTGAGGGGCCTTGGTGCCCCGGGTGATGGTCCAGGCCCGACACTCGTCCTCGCCGGAGGTCAGGTAGGAGATCAAGCCAAGCAGAGAGTAGCTGGCCTTGACCAGACGGTCCAGACCGCTCTCGGCAATGCCCAGATCATCCAGGAACATCTTTTTCTCCTCGGCATCCAGTTCGGCGATCTCCGCCTCCAGCTTGGCGCACACGGGAACCACCTGCGCACCCTGAGCGGCGGCACGCTCCTCCACCTGCTTGTAGTAGGGAACGGCCTGAGGGTCGGCAAAGCCGTCCTCATCCAGATTGGCGGCGTAGATCACGGGCTTCAGGGACAGCAGTTCGCAGTCGGGATACTCCGCGGCGATGTCCACCGCTTCATAGGTACGGGCGGAGTTGCCGTCGTTGAGCCAGGTCAGCAGACCCTCAAAGTCGGCGGCCTCCTGCAAAAACTTTTTGTCGCCCTTGGCGGCCTTTTTTGCCTTGTCGATGCGGCGCTCCACCATTTCCATGTCGGCCATGACCAGCTCCAGATCAATGGTGTCGATGTCACGGATGGGGTCGGTGGAGCCCTCTACGTGGATGACGTTGTCATCGTCAAAACAGCGGACCACATGGACGATGGCATCGGTCATGCGGATGTTGCCCAGGAACTTGTTGCCCAGACCCTCGCCCCGGGAGGCGCCCTTTACAAGGCCGGCGATGTCCACAAACTCAATGACGGCGGGTGTGGTCTTTTTGGGGTTGTACATCTCGGTCAGCTTGTCCAGACGGTAGTCGGGCACCGCCACCATGCCTACATTGGGGTCGATGGTACAGAAGGGGTAGTTGGCGCTCTCTGCCCCGGCATTAGTAATGGCGTTGAACAGGGTGCTCTTGCCCACGTTGGGCAGACCCACGATACCTAATTTCATAAAAGCAACTCTCCTTGCTGTTATTTTTAACGTAATATTTTACCATCACGTATAGGAAAGTGCAAGGAAATTCTTCGTTTTTCGCTGTGACAGGGCGGGATTTGCCCATGGGGTGAGTCGTGAGGGAGCGCCGGTATCATGAGATATTACAGCAAAAAATATCGCTGCATAGCAAAAGAATTTTGCTGCATCGTAACAGGATATTGCTGAAAAACGAAAACGGATTGATTTTGCTGACTCGCTTTAGTACACTAATGTTGGTTAATGCCACCGAATAACCATGGGGGGAAAGAAATGTATCATATTTATAAAATCGCGTCCAATACTGTCGTGGACTTTGCCGCAGAGGAACTTAAAAAATATCTGCGCATGATGATGCCCCGCTGCGGCGACATTACCATTGATTATAAACCCGATGCCACCGAGGGGTTCCGGTTGGGTTTGATGGCGGATTTTGGCCTGTCCACCGCAGAGGAAACGCAAGAGCCCGAATATGATGATATCGTCCACATCGATACCGACGAAAACGGTGGCATCATTGCCGGCTCCAACTACCGCAGTGTATTGCTGGCTGTTTATGAGTACTTAAAGAAAAACGGCTGTCGCTGGCTGTTCCCCGGTGTGGACGGCGAGTTCATCCCTGTGAAGGACATTGTTCCGGTGCAGTATCACAAAATGGCCGATTTGCGTTATCGCGGTCAGTGTAATGAAGGCGCGGAAAGCCAGCAGGTTATGTTGGAGAGCATCGATTTTACTCCCAAGGTTGGCTTGAACTCCTATATGATCGAGTTCGACATCCCCAAGATTTATTATGAGTGGTATTATAACCACAAGCACAACGACCAGAATCGTGACCCGGAGCCTGTCAGTGAGGAGACGGTCCTGCAGTGGAAGCGCGCCTGTGAGGTGGAATTTGCCAAGCGTGGCATCCTGATGCACGATATGGGACACGGCTGGAATGCCGAGCCCTTCGGCATCAATTCCGCCGGCGGCTGGAATCAGGACAAGGAAAACCCCGTGCCGGAAGAGTCCGTCCAGTATCTGGCCATGCTCAACGGTGTCCGTGGCCTGAAGGATGGCGTGGCGCTGAATACCCAGTTCTGTATGTCCAACCCCAAGGCAAGAAAGATCGTCATCGACTACATCTGCAACTACGCCGAGACCGCCACCAACGTGGACCTGCTGAAGATCTCTCTGGCGGATGGCCAAAAGGGGCATTGCGAATGCTCGGAATGCCAGAAAATGCGTCCCGCCGACTGGTATGTGATCATGCTCAACGAGCTGGATGAAGAAATGACCGCCCGAAACCTGCCCAGCCGCCTTGGTTTCAGTGCCTACTCCGATACCGCCTACGAACCTGAATATGGCAAGATCAAGAATCCCTCCCGCTTTGTGATGAGCTTTGCCCCCATCACCCGCAGCTACACCTATTCCGTTCCCGTCCATCCCCGGGTGGAGAAGCTGACCCCCTATGTGCGCAACGTATCCGGACGGCTGGGTACCCTGGAAGAGTCTATGCACCGATTTGACCTGTGGCGGGAAAAAGTCCGGTGTTATGAAAACTTTGTATACGAGTACTATTTCTGGAAGCACCAGTTCTATGCTCCCGGTGTGCTGTCCCTTGCCAAGCGCATCCGTGAGGATGTTTTTGCCTATCGTGACAACGACTTTAAGGGCATGGTGGTGGATGGCTCTCAGCGGTGCTATTTCCCCAATGCGTTCAGCTTCTACGTCTACGGCGCCATGCTGTTTGACAATAGCCTGACCATGGAAGAGCTGATCGAGGATTACTTCTCCCATGCGTATGGCGACCAGTGGAAGACCGTGGTGGAATTCCTGGAGGAGATCGACCGGTTGATGCCCCAGACCTATTTGGAGGCGATGCACACGACGCAGGTTCTCAGCAACTTCTACAAGCCTGAAATGGAAGAGCAGCTGCTGAGCGTGGAGGAAGTTGCCAAGAAGTATGCCGCCATTTTTGACGAGCATAAGAATATGCCCTACCGTGTCCAGACCGTGGCTATGCGGCTGATGCGTCAGCATACCGATTTCTGCACCGGTTATGCCAAGTTCATGGCCATTAAGTGCCTAGGCAAGGATGATGAGGCGAAAGCGGCGGCAGAGGCATTCCTGACCGAATTTGGCAAACGGGAGCTGGCTATGGAGCATTATTACGATCACTTTATGGCCGTCCATTCGCTGAATGCCATTCTCAATACCACATCCGAGTTAGACCAGTAATGGCAACGGATCGAAAGACCGATTTCTTTATGATAGTCTGAACCTGTAAATCAAGCCTCCGACTCAGTCGGAGGCTTGAGACTGTCGAAAAAGTGGCAAAGCCACTTTTTCGAGAAAGCTGCGACCTGTGGGCGCGAACCCTGCGAGGCTTTTTCGACAAGCTGAAGTCTCCGGCTCAGCCGGGGGCTTCAGCTTGTAATCGTTAATACCAAATCAAAGCCGGAATTGGCCGATGGGGTTGAATTGGGACGAAATACTGGTATAATAGTTGCATTATGCGCGCGCATCTGCTGCGCAGCAGTTTTGAAGACGGGAGCCAACACCATGAACGCAAATAGGGCAAAGCTGAATATTGTTCTCTCCATGCTGATCTTCGGCACCATCGGCATTTTTGTGCGCCATGTGCCCCTGCCCTCCAGCGTGATCGCACTGGTTCGGGGCGTGGTGGGCACGTTGTTCCTGCTGATTTTCTGCCGCCTGCGCAGAACACCCCTGTGCGGGGAGGCTATCCAAAAAAATCTTGGCCTGCTGGTTCTGTCGGGTGCGTGTATCGGTTTTAACTGGATCCTGCTGTTTGAGGCCTACCGCTATACCACCGTAGCCACCGCCACCCTGTGTTACTACCTGGCCCCGGTGTTTGTCATTCTGGCCGCCCCAGTCCTGTTTGGGGAAAAACTCACCCTGCGCAAGGGTGTCTGCGTGGCGGCGGCACTGGTTGGCATGGTGTTTGTATCCGGTGTGACACCTGCAGGGTTTTCCGGGTCGGGTGAGCTTTTAGGCATCCTCTTTGGTGTGGGTGCGGCAGTGCTCTATGCCTCGGTGGTGCTGATGAATAAAAAGCTTGCCCAAGTGCAGGCATTTGAACGCACCATCGTTCAACTGGGGGCGGCGGCGCTGGCCCTTCTGCCCTATGTGCTGGTGACCGAATGGGGAACGGCTATGGACTGGTCCGGGCTGTCCATCCCCCTTTTGCTGGTGATGGGCATCGTACATACGGGCATCGCCTACGCCCTGTACTTCGGCGGCATCAAGGAACTGCCCGCCCAGACCTCGGCTCTGCTGAGTTACATCGACCCGGTGTCCGCCATCATCCTGTCCGCGGTGTTCCTGCGGGAGGGGCTGACTGCCTCCGGCGTGATCGGCGCGGTGCTGGTGCTGGGAGCCACCCTGCTCAGCGAGCTATCGTTGCCTCATAAGAGCAAATAAGAAACAAACCGCCTTGCCGAACGGCAAGGCGGTTTTTGTGTAAAGTTAAAGAAGCGTGCCAAAGAGGATTCCGTTATGCACCTGCTCCGGCAGGACATCCCGCACCTGATTGTGCAGGTTTTTGCCCTTGACGCACACGGGGATATAGTTGGGGGTGTGGCCGTACCACAGGCCGTCCTTTTCCTCTTCAAAGAGAACGGGAAGGGGCTGCGCCATAAACTGGGCCAGATAATCCTGCTCCATCCGGGCGGCGATGTCTGCGGCCCGGTGGGCGCGTTCTTTTTTCACTGCGTTGGGCACCTGACCGGGCATCTTGGCCGCCGGTGTGGCGGGACGCTTGGAATAGGGGAACACATGCATGGCCGCAAAGGCGCATTTGCGGATAAAGTCCAGGGTCTGCCCGAACTCATCCTCCGTCTCCCCGGGAAAGCCCACGATTAGATCAGTGGTGATGGCGGGGCGGTCAAAATGACGGCGCAGAAGAGTTACAGACTCAAAATAGCGGGCGGTGTCATACCTGCGGTTCATTCGGGCAAGGACACTGTCACAGCCGGACTGCATAGACAGGTGGAAGTGGGGACACAGGTTGGACAGTTTTGCCGCACGCAGGCAGAATTCTTCTGTAATGGTTCGCGGCTCCAGCGAGCCAAGGCGGATGCGGCAATCCGGTGCGGTGGCGCAAACAGCTTCCACAAGGTCGATGAGGGAACTGCCGTTGCGTAGATCCTGCCCCCAGGAGGAGATCTCGATGCCGGTGAGCACGATCTCCCGGTAGCCCTGCTGTGCCAGCGATTTGGTCTGCTCCACCGCCTCGTTCAGCGGCAGGGAGCGGATGCGACCCCGGGCGTAAGGGATGATGCAGTAGGAGCAGAAGTTGACACAGCCGTCCTCCACCTTCAGCATGGCACGGGTGCGGCCCTCCAGTCCGCCGGCGGGGAGCACTTCAAAGTCCAGCCGCTTCATGGCATCATCCAGCGCGTTGATGGGTTTTCGCTCCCGAAAGGTCTGTTCCGTCAGTTCCACAAAGCCCAGCCGGTCGCCGGTGCCGGAAATAAGGTCCACACCAAGGGCGTCCATATCCTCCGGATGGGTCTGGGGATAACAGCCGCACACAGCGATGACGGCGTTGGGGGCGGTCTTTCTGGCCCGGCGGATGACCTGCCGGGATTTTTTGTCGCTGACGGCGGTGACGGTGCAGGTGTTAATGATGTACACGTCCGCCTCGTCCTCAAACTTTACGGGGGTGTGCCCACGCTGGACAAACAGCTGTTCCAGAGCCTGAGTTTCGTACTGGTTGACCTTGCAACCCAGCGTGTAGAACGCGATTTTCATGGGGTCAGGTCTTTGCAACGCCGTGCTCGGGCACGATGGCCAGCACCACCAGTTCCTCGTCGCTGTCGTTGATCAGGCTGTGGCCGTGACCCATGGGGCAGTAGTGGCAGTCGCCGGGCTTAAGGGGCAGATATTCCCCATCGTAAAGGATCTTGCCCGTGCCGGACAGGACATAGATCATTTCACTGTTGCCCTCGTGCACATGCAGGCCCAGGTGGCTGTGGGGGGCCAGTCGGCCGCGCATGATCTTGCATTTGCCGTCATCAAAGATTTTGGGGGTGAAGATGCCCTGACCGCCCTTGAAATTTTCCAGAACGGTGTCGTTTATTTCGTTGAAATTGATGAGCATATAAACATCCTCCTTGTCAGGGGTACATGGACCCGTTTGTTACTGACATTATACGAAAAACCGGGTCTCCGGTCAAGGAGAAAACGCCGCCGGGCAAGAGGGAAGAGGACAGAAAAAGAGCAGGAAAAAGATTAAAATTCCTTTACGGCGGTTGACGTAACTGCAAAAGAACGGTAGAATAAAGGAGAAAACACGAGATGTGATATCTCCGACAGGATATGAACAGGACGGAGGGCTGTATTCATGGAAACCAAGCAGGAAAACCGCCGCAGCGACGTGATTCGTTGCGAGTTTTGTGGTGAGGATTATTCCGTCACCTACAGGCATTGTCCCTTCTGTGATGATAAGGCCATCTATGGCAGCGACCGGTCGCCCGGCAGAGGAGGTAAGCGGGTCGCCACCAACAAGCGGGGCGGAGGCTATGGGGGCGGGATGCAGCCGGTCCAGATCATCGGCCTGGCCCTGTCCATCGTCCTCATTATTGCGGCGATCTATATCGTATTCACCGTGCTCAGCCCCCTGTTCAGCCGGGGAGAGACTGCCGGCAGCGAAAGTCAGCCTGGGGTCAGCGTTTCCCAGCCCCACGTGAGTGCTTCTCAACCGGAAGTCAGCACCTCTCAGTCTGCTCCCGGGGTCAGCACCTCCGGTGACATCAGTGCTCCCGTTGTACCCGACCCCTCGGTCAGTACCGGTGTGATCACCCCCATCGTCACTGCTACCGGCATCACGCTGAACACCAAAGATGTTACTCTGAAAGCCAACGAGACCCTCAAGCTCAAAGCAACGCTCACCCCTGCCGACTGCACCGACACCGTGGTCTGGTCCAGCGACAACGAGACTGCATTGGCGGTGGCGCAGGATGGCACAGTGACCAATACAAACGCAGGTAGCGGACAGGCCAATGTTACCGTCACCGCTCAGGTGGGTGACCTCAAGGCAATCTGCATCGTGCGCTGCAAGGGTGGCAGCACGGCAACCGGGACCACTACCCCTGCTGCACCCACCACGCCCACAACTCCTGCCACGCCTTCTGCCCCTGTGGCGGCTGGAACGAAGGGAATCGTATTTGGCACCAGCACGGGACTGCGGATTCGCTCCGGTCCCGGTACAAATTACACGGAGCAGGATACCGCTCTTAACGGTGCGGAGCTCACCATTTTGGAGCAGACCGCGGACGGCTGGTATAAGATCAGCTACTCCGGAACCGGAGGCGTAACCAAGACGGGCTATGTGTCCAAGGATTATGTCAAGGTGAACTGAATAAACGCTTGAAAAGCGGCCCGCGGATGCGGGCCGCTTTTTGCGGTGTTTCGTGTTGCAATTCGCCCCTCTTTGGGGTATGATTAAAAGTAGAAAACAATGGAGGCGTATGCCATGAAAGATGGATTTGTCAAAGTTGCGGCCGGCACACCCGGGATTCGGGTGGCCGACTGCCGCTACAATGCCGAGCAGATCTTTACCATGATGCGGGAGGCAGACAAGCAGGGGGTGCGTGTGCTGTGCCTGCCCGAACTGTGTCTGACCGGCGCCACCTGCGGCGACCTGTTTCTCCACGACACCCTGCTGGACGGGGCGCAGGAGGCGTTGGCCACCGTTTTGGAGGCCACCAAGAATCTGGATATGGTGGCTGCTCTTGGCTTGCCTGTGCGGGGCGAGGACAGCCGGGTATACAACTGTGCCGCCGTCATCCACAAGGGCGAACTCATTGGTCTTGTGGCTAAAACCAATGTGCCTCAAAGCCAGCGCAGATGGTTCGCTGCCCCCCACGGGCAGAGGAGTGTGTGCCGGCTGTTTGGGGAACCTTATGTGGTCAGCAACGGCGCGGTATTTTCCTGCGCCGCCCTGCCCCGGCTCAGCATCGGGGTGGAGATCGGCGAGGACGCCTGGGGGGTGCAGCCTCCCTCCGCGTGGCTGACCGGCAAGGGTAGCGCAACCTTGATTCTGCATCTGTCCGCCTCCTGCGAGATCGTGGGGCAGGCGCAGTACCGCCGGGCCATGCTCTGCGCTCAGTCCGCGCGGCTGGCGTGTGCCTATGTGTGTGCCGAGGCCGGGGAGGGGGAGTCCACCACCGACCTGATTTTTGCCGGCCACGATCTAATCGTGGAAAACGGGGCCCTGTTGGCCGAGCGGCGCTTTGCCACGGGTCTGACGGTTTCTGAGGTGGATGTAGACCGCCTGGCTTATGAGCGCCGACGGGGTGACCTGTGCGTGCGGTGGGAGGGTGAGATTTGGAACAGACAGTTTGACATGAAGCTGTCGGAAACCAAACTGACCCGCCACATCAACCCCATGCCCTTCGTCCCCGAGGATGAGCAGGAGCGCAAGCAGCGCTGCAACGAGATCCTCTGCCTTGCGGCCATGGGCCTGAAAAAGCGGCTGGAGCACACCGGTGCCAAAACAGCGGTGGTAGGCCTGTCCGGCGGACTGGACTCCACCCTTGCCATCCTGGTGGCTGCCCTGGCCATGAAGATGCTGGGCCGACCGGCCAGTGACATCATCGCGGTGACCATGCCCTGCTTTGGCACAACCGACCGGACCCGTGATAACGCCGTGGAACTTGCGGGGCGGCTGGGTGCCACTTTGCGCCGTATCGACATCGGGCAGGCGGTGAAGCAGCACTTCAAGGACATCGGTCAGTCCATGGACAACCATGATGTCACCTTTGAAAACGGGCAGGCCAGAGAGCGCACTCAGGTGCTTATGGACGTGGCCAATCAGAACGGCGGCCTTGTGGTGGGTACCGGCGACCTGTCCGAACTGGCCCTGGGCTGGGCCACCTACAACGGCGACCATATGTCCATGTACGGGGTGAATGCCTCCATTCCCAAAACGTTGGTGCGCCATCTGGTGTCCTTTGTGGCGGGGGACAAGGCAAGGGAGGACCGTCGTCTGTCCGCCGTGCTGGAGGACATTCTGGACACTCCCGTTTCCCCGGAGCTGCTGCCTGCCATTGAAGGAAAGATCAGCCAGAAAACCGAGGATTTGGTGGGGCCCTACGAGCTGCATGATTTCTACTTGTACTACGCTATCCGTTGGGCGTTCCCGCCTAAAAAGGTGTATCGGCTAGCTGTGTATGCGCTGGGCCGTCAATACGACAGGGCAACCATTCTGAAGTGGCTCAAAAACTTCTATCGCCGCTTTTTTGCCCAGCAGTTCAAGCGCTCCTGTCTGCCGGATGGGCCCAAGGTGGGCAGCGTGACCCTGTCACCCAGAGGGGACTGGACCATGCCCAGTGACGCGGTAGCGGCGCTGTGGATGGAAGAACTGGAGCAACTGAATTAAGGAAGTGGACCGTTGAACATTTATCTTGATATGTTTCTCACCTTTGCCCGGGTGGGGGTATGTACTTTCGGTGGGGGCTATGCTATGCTGCCCATCCTCCGGCGTGAGGTGGTGGAGAAAAAAGGCTGGGCCACCGACGAGGAATTGACTGACTATTTTGCAATCGGACAGTGTACTCCGGGGGTGATTGCGGTGAACACCGCCACCTTCATCGGCTATAAGTTCAAAGGCTGGCTGGGCGGCGTGACCACCACCCTTGGTGTGGTATTTCCGTCAATCATCATCATTGCCACCATCGCTGCGTTTTTGGCCGGCTTTGCCGACATTCCCGCGGTGCAGCACGCCATGGGCGGGGTCAACGCCTGTGTTGTGGCACTGATCGCCTCCAGCGTGATCAAGCTGGGTAAGGCTGCCCTTAAGGATGCAGTGACGGTGGGGATTTTTCTGGCGGTGCTGTGCCTGGCGTTTTTGCTGGACCTGTCCCCGGTGCTGCTGGTGGTGTTGGCGGGAGCGGCAGGCTGGCTGGCCCGGTGGCGGCACGTGGGGGCAAAGGAGGGGGAAGAATGACCCTTCTGAGATTGTTTTTTGAGTTTGCCAAGGTGGGGCTGTTCGCCGTGGGCGGTGGGCTGGCCACCATTCCGTTCCTGCAGGACATGGGGGAGGCTACCGGCTGGTTTGCCAACGAGCAGCTAACCACTATGCTTGCCGTGTCCGAGTCTACCCCCGGCCCTATTGGTGTAAACATGGCCACCTATGTGGGATTTGAAACGGCGGGGATTTTGGGCGCGGTCATTGCCACGCTTGGCCTGATCACCCCGTCCGTCATCGTGATTATTATCGTCGCCAGCTTTTTGCAGAAATTCCGCAGCTCCAAAACAGTGGATGCGGTGTTTTATGGCCTGCGGCCCGCCTCTACCGCGCTGATCACTTCGGCCGGGCTGAGTGTGGCACTGAGCATCTTTGTTGTGGTCGGCGGCATGGAGCAGCACACCTTCTCGGCGGACTGGGTCGCCATTCTTTTGGCGCTGGCGGTGTTTTTCGCTATGAAGTGGAAGCCGCTGAAAAAACTGCACCCCATTGCCTTTATCGGTATTTCTGCCTTTGTTGGTATTTTGCTGAAGATGTAAAAAACCTCGGCTGTCCACGGGACAGCCGAGGTTTTCCTTTAATCGGCGTTTTTGTCGATCCATTCCGTACGGGATTTGGAATATACAATTTTCTGCGCGCTGTACAGACCGGAATAACCGGACATCCGGTAAGAAACGGCACAGCATAGGGCAAACAGGGGCAGGGCCTGCCCGCCGAACAGTTCATAGGCCAAAAGGATAGAGGAGATGGGGCAATTAGTAGCACCGCAGAACAGTCCCACCATGCCCAATGCTCCGCCAAAAGAGGGGGCGAGGCCCAACAGGGGGCCGGCCACGCAGCCGAAGGTGGCACCGGTGAACAGGACGGGAACGATCTCTCCGCCCCGGAAGCCGGCACCAAGTGTGACAGCGGTAAACAGAATCTTCAGCAAAAACGCCTCGGGGCGTGCCTGGCCTGCCAGGGCCAGTTCAATCATGTGGCTGCCTGCACCGTTGTAGTCCTGCCCGCCTACAAGAAAGGTCAGCGCCAGCAGCAGTATGCCGCCCAGCAGGGCCTTCGTAACAGAATTTTTGGTGGCGCGTCCATACAAGTGGGGGGCGGAGTGCACTGCCCGGCAGAACAGGATGGACAGCAGGGCGCACACGATTCCGAACCCGGCAGTCTGTGCCATGGACAGGGGGGAGAGCGCGGGGATGCCGGAGACGGAGTAATGCTCAGGATGTACCCCCAGCAGTGTGGCCAGTTCCAGTGCGGTCAGGGAGCTGAGCAGGCAGGGGACGATGGCCGCGTAATACATGATGCCTACGCTGACCACTTCCATGGAAAAAATGGTGGCAGTGAGGGGAGTGCCGAACAGAGCGGAAAAGGCGGCAGACATACCGCACATGGTCAGCACGCGCCGGTCCTTTTCGTCCAGTTTCAGCAGTCGGCCCATTGCATCGGCCATGGAGCCGCCCAGCTGCAGGGCTGCCCCCTCCCGGCCGGCCGAGCCACCGGCCAAATGGGTCAGAACTGTGGAAAGAAAAATCAAGGGAGCGGTGCGCAGGCGCATGGGGCGGGCCTGACGCACCGCAACCAGCACCAGATTGGTCCCGCGGTCCTGTTCCATGCCGCACACGCGGTATAACAGTACGATGGCAACTCCTGCCGCAGGCAGCAGCAACAGCAGATGGGGATGGACCAGACGCAGCTGTGTGGCAATATGAATGCCATAGTGGAAG
>JAZSJB010000001.1:0-12984 GCA_045534105.1 Lawsonibacter sp.
TTTGGTAGGCAGTGCCCGTTTACGGGCAGCAGGGCATCTGATGCAAGAGAAAGAATTTTCAGTGCGTCTTGAGACGCTTGCCGGTAATAAGCCCTTATAGGGCTTACTCAAGCCCCCGGCTTAGCCGGGGGTTTTGACTAATGGGCGTGGGAGGTAACTGCCTCCAGGACAGCGTAGCGATCCATGGGGAAGGGCTTGGTCATAGCCAGCGCCTGTTCAATTTCCATGTCAACCACTTTCCCGTCTTTGGTGGCCACCACCCGGTTTCCCTTTCCGTTTATCAGGCACTGCACCGCCTGATAGCCCATGCGGGTGGCCGTCTCCCGGTCCCGGGAGGAGGGCGATCCGCCCCGCTGGATATGACCCAGAACAGTGACCCGGGGATCAAGCCCGATGGACTTCTTTATCTGGCTGGCGATCTCAAAGGCGCTGCCTGCACCCTCTGCCACCACCACCATGTAGTGGGTGCGGCCGGACAGGCGGGCCTGACGGATCTTTTCGATCACGTCCCGCTCCACGTCCACCGGGCGCTCTGGGATAAGCACAGCGGTGGCACCGGTGGCAATACCCACATAGAGGGCCAGATAACCGGCATGTCGTCCCATGACCTCCACCAGCGAGCAGCGCTCATGGGACTGCATGGTGTCACGCAGCATATCAATGGCATCCACCGCCGTGTTGCAGGCGGTATCAAAGCCGATGGTATACTGAGAACAGCCGATGTCGTTATCAATGGTTGCTGGGATGCCCACCACGGGGATACCATGTCTGGACAGGGCCAGAGCACCCCGGAACGTACCATCCCCGCCAATGGCGACCACGCCGTCCAAGCCCAGCAGCTTGCAGGTGGCTACAGCCTTGAGCTGACCCTCCTCCGTCATAAACTCCTCACTGCGGGCAGTGTAAAGCACCGTGCCGCCTTTTTCAATAATGTGGCTGACACTTCCCGCGTCCATGCGCACAAAGTCACCGGTGATCAGTCCGTTATAGCCTCTGCGGATGCCCACGCACTCCACGCCACAGCTCAGGGCCGTGCGCACCACGGCGCGAACCGCAGCGTTCATTCCGGGGGCGTCTCCTCCACTGGTGAGAATTCCGATGCGTCTGATTGTTTTTTGCATATCTGTTCCTCTTTCTTGCTGGTTTTTGCTTCAATATTATGCCATTATTCCCCTCTTATTGTCACTCAATCCCCATTTGTTTCCGACTATTCGGAGTAAAAAAACTTTTTCTAAAAAAGGTGATTTTCCTGTTGACAGACAGCGTTTCATCAAGTATAATAATCCCTGCCGCTTGAGATTGTGGCCAACAGGGGAGCATAGCTCAGCTGGTAGAGCGCATGCCTTACAAGCATGATGTCACAGGTTCGAGCCCTGTTGTTCCCACCATCTTTCCTTTACCATCTGGCTCGGTAGTTCAGTTGGTTAGAACGCCGGCCTGTCACGCCGGAGGTCGAGGGTTCAAGTCCCTTCCGAGTCGCCATTTGCCTCTGTAGCTCAGTTGGTAGAGCAGAGGACTGAAAATCCTCGTGTCGTTGGTTCGCTTCCGACCGGAGGCACCAACAACCAAAAGTCCTTGAGAGGGTTCTGCCCTCTCAAGGCAATCTGCGAGTGTAGCTCATCTGGTAGAGCGCCACCTTGCCAAGGTGGAGGTAGCGAGTTCGAGCCTCGTCACTCGCTCCATTTTTTTGGAGCGGAAACCCGCTTCATATGGTGCCATAGCCAAGTGGTAAGGCAGAGCTCTGCAAAAGCTCCACCCCCAGTTCAAATCTGGGTGGCACCTCCAAAAACAAATCCCTGCAACTGTAACGGTTGCAGGGATTTCATTTTTTCAGTTCCGCCAATCACCCCTTTTAACTTAACGTGTTGGTATAGGTATGTTTAATTATTCGGTGAAGATTTACACAACTCGGCCAAGATATAAAGAAACAGCCCCGTTTCCGAGGCTGTTTTATAAATTCCAATTTATTATTTTGCTTCGCTATTCTCTGTGTTTGCTGCAATTATGGACAGTAGGAAAAATACACTAATAGCCCAAAATACACCGAACAGGCCGATGTTGACCGAGTTAGAGATAGAGGCGATACCAAGTTCAATGTCCAGCCAATTCGCAAAAATGCAGCGAATCAAGAATAGCAGAGCTATAGCCATGCTTAGGACGTGACCGATTAAGCGTCTGCGAGCCTTTTTTTGCCGCTTCAGCATGACGCATCCGAAAACGAGTTCCAAAACACTTATAACACTCGCTCCGCCAATGAAAAGAGGAATTACCTCGGCTTCAAATGACATTCAGACACCTTCCCAACAATATCAATTTATTACCGTAATTTTATTATAAACGATTTTTTCTGTTTTGGCAACTTGTTTTGGTGAATGTGACGGAGTTGGTTTCGCCAACTAATTAAGTTAAAAGGGCTCGCCAATCTCCCCTTTTACCCTTTGGACTGATTCAGGCAATAAACAGCCTCCCTTCGTCGAAGTGACGGAGGGAGGTGTTCTTTGACGGAAACGGCTCGATAAATCGGAATTTATAAATTAGTCCATTCATCTCTTGAAATTGCAAATACCTTTGTAATTTCGTTTATCTCATCCTCAAACTCATCCACCTGTTTGCACCCATATGAAACCGCAGTTTTCATTGACGGCTCATTTGTATGCTTCATATAGGAATAGATAACATTAAATGGAGTGCTATGAAAAACCCAATTTCTAACTGCAACCGCAGCTTCTTTCGCATATCCTTTTCGTTGCTGGTCTCTTCTTATATGGTATCCGATTTCAGGCTTTACCTGACCATTGATAAGCTGCATCGTCAGGCCACAATCACCTATCATCTCACCCGTTTGTTTCAAACAGACTGCCCACAATCCAAAGCCAAATATCCGATACCTTTCCATATTTCGCTGTATCCATTCTCTTACTTCAGCTTCGTCAAATGCATGTGGATAATGCTGCATGATGTCTGAATCAGCCAATACTTCATAAAGCGCATTGAGGTCATCTTCCGTCATTTCCCTTAAAAACAGCCGTTCTGTTTCAATAACCATTCCTTTTCTCCTGCAAATTCTTCTTATTCATTTTACTTTATCATATTTTTCTGTTCGCATCAATGTCTGGTGAAATTGCCGAAGTTGAAACACGTCAGTCCAAAAGGTAAAAGGGATCGCCAATCTCGCCGGTTGACTTTTTCTTTTGCTGCGTGTATCATTGTATTTTGCAAGACCAACTATATATGCGCCTGTGATGGAATTGGTAGACATGCGAGATTTAGGTTCTCGTGCTTTCAGCGTGTGGGTTCGAGTCCCTTCAGGCGCACCAAAAAGCAGTGATGCCCTATGGGGCATCACTGCTTTTTTCACAGCCTGCGGTAAATATGGGTCAGCTCACACAGCCGGTCAGCAACGTGGGGATTCAGTGCCTCGGCCCGTACCCGCCAGGACCAGTTATGCGCCCCCATAGTGCCCGGTGCGTTCATCCGGGCGTCTTTGCCCAGTCCCAGCACGTCCTGCATGGGGGCGATAGCCAGCCGGGCGGCGGTGGACCAGGCTCCGGCGATGACGCCCCAGCCCAGACCCTCATCTTCCCGCAGACGCAGATAGGAGCGGGCATAGGCGGTGGAGGCGGGATCGCCCTCCTGCAGCCACTGAACAAAGGTAGGGGTGTCGTGGGTGCCGGTGTAGGCCACGCAGTCGCCGTGGCAGTTATGGGGCAGGTAGGCGCTTTCACCATTGGGGTCAAAGGCAAATACCATCACCTTCATCCCCGGCACGCCGCAGGTCCGCACGAATTCCAGCGCCTGCGCGTCCAGATCGCCCAGATCCTCTGCGATCAGCTCTAGATCTGGAGCGGCGGCGTGCAAAGCATCCAGCAGTTCCATGCCCGGGCCGGGCTCCCAGTGCCCGGCAGTGGCCTTTTGCGCATCTGTGGGCACAGACCAGTAGGTGTGGAAGGCGCGGAAGTGGTCGATGCGCACTGCATCGTACAGACGTGCGCACCAGGCGATGCGTTCCGTCCAGAAATCAAAGACGGCATCTTTGTGGCCAGACCAGTCGTAGAGAGGGTTGCCCCACAGCTGGCCATCCTCGGAAAAGGCGTCCGGCGGGACGCCTGCCACCGCCTTGAGCCGCCCGTTTTCATCCAGTTGGAACAGTTCCGGCCGCGTTCGCAGTTCCACGCTGTCACCGGACAGGTAGATGGGGATGTCCCCCATGATGCGCACACCCTTTTTGTTGGCGTAGGCTTTCAGAGCAAACCACTGGCGGTAAAAGGTGCGCTGCAGGAAGCGGTGAAAATCCATTTTTTCTTCGTCCGGGAGCGCGTCAGCGGGCCAGTGGGTACATGGCTGGTGAAACTGCTCGTGCAGGGCGGAGAAGGCGGCGTAATCCTCCAGCCAGGGAAGGTCGGGGGCGATCGGGACAGGAACTTGCTTGGAACGCACCCACGCTTTGCGCAGCAGAGGGATGCGGGTGCGCTGCAGCCAGGCGTAGTCCACCCGGTCTGGGTAATCATAGCAAGCGGTGCTCGCCTCCTGAGCGGTGAGCAAGCCCTCCTGTACCAACAGGTCCAAGCCGATGAAATAAGGATTGCCCGCAAAGGCGGAGGGGGACATATAGGGAGAGGCCCCATCGCCCGGAGGGACCAGAGGCAGGATCTGCCAATAAGTTTGCCCGGCCCGGGCGAGAAAGTCTACAAAGTCATAGGCGCTCTGCCCCAGAGAACCGATGCCGTAAGGACCGGGTAGGGAAGAGATGGCCATCAGGATGCCGCTGGCGCGTTTTGTATTCATGATTCATTTCTCCTGTAAAGAGGGTTAATTCAGTATAGCACAAAAGCAGAGCAGTTTAAAGATTGAGACGCATAAACACCAATTTTCATTGGACAATAAGTTCCAGTTTGTCCCCGGATACATTCACGCACAGGGCCTGTCCCGATACCAGCGCCCCGGACAATATCAGGTCGGCGACAGGATCTTCGATTTGCTCGATCATGGCCCGGCGCAGGGGACGGGCGCCGTGGGCAGAGTCTGCGTGGGCGTGGGCCAGGTAGGATAGGGCATCGTCACTGACCTCCAACTTGATGCCCATCTGTGTCAAACGTGAAGCCGTTTCTGAGATAAAGATTTGAGCCACCGAAGCAAGGGCTTGGCGGTCCAGGGGATGAAAGACCAGCGCACTGTCCAGCCGACCCCAGAATTCCGGACGAAAGGTGCGCCTGGCCTCGGAGAGGACCGCTTTTTCCAATGCCGCACCTTGGTCGTTTCCCGGGACGAAACCAAGCTGTGCCCCTGATTGAAAACATTTAGAGCCGAGGTTGGAGGTCATTACCAGCACTGTGTTGCGAAAATCAGTTTTGCGGCCCATGGAATCTGTGAGGGTGCCCTCGTCCATGATCTGCAGCAGCAAGCCCCACACGTCCGGGTGGGCTTTTTCGATCTCGTCCAACAGGACCACTGACCAGGGAGCGCGGCGCACCCGCTCGGTAAGCTGACCGCCCTCCTCGTGACCCACATAGCCCGGGGGTGAACCGATGAGCCGGGAGACGGTGTGGGCCTCCATATATTCTGACATGTCAAAACGGATCAGCGCGTCCGAACAGCCGAACAGCGCCTTGGCAAGAGATCGGCACAGTTGTGTTTTACCTACCCCGCTGGGCCCCAGAAAGAGGAAACAGCCCACGGGACGATTGGGGTCTTTCAGGCCAAGACGGCCTCTGCGCACCGCCTTTGAAACGGCGCGCACCGCACTGTCCTGTCCCACAAGCTCTTGGTGCAGAGTGTTTTCCAGTGCGGCAAGGCGCTGTTGTTCCTCGCGGGACAGCTCGGTGACCGGGATGCCGGTCCAGCCGGTGAGGACGGCACGTACATCTGCTCCCGTGACCTGCTGGGAGGTGCGGGTGCTGTTCCATTGCCGGGTCTTGCCCTCCAGTTCCCTGCGAAAATCCTGCTCCGCGTCTCGGAGCATGGCGGCCCGTTCATAGTTTTGGTCCTGAATGGCCAAAAGCTTTTCCTGTGCAGCGCAGCCCGCACGATGCTCCAGTTCCTGCAGTTCCGGGGGCAGGAGATGTCGGGCCAGCCGCACCCGGGAGGCGGCCTCGTCCATCAGGTCAATGGCCTTGTCCGGAAGAAAGCGCTGGGGCAGATACCGCACGGACAGGTCCACCGCGGTTACGATGGCCTCGTCGGTAATGGGGAGATGGTGGTGGCGCTCGTACCGGGGCCTCAGCCCGCGCAGGATGGCAAGGGCGGTATCCCGGTCCGGCTCTGCGATGGTGACGGGTTGAAAGCGCCGCTCCAGCGCGGCATCCTTTTCGATATATCGGCGGTATTCCTCCAGTGTTGTGGCTCCTAATACCTGCAGTTCGCCTCGACCCAGAGCGGGCTTAAGGATGTTGGCCGCGTCAATGGCCCCTTCGGCACTGCCCGCGCCTACAATGGTGTGAAGCTCGTCCAGAAAGAGAATTATATTGCCGGCCCGGCGCACCTCGTCCAGCACTTTGCGCAGCTTTTCCTCAAACTCCCCACGATACTTGGTGCCTGCCACCATGGATGGCAGGTCCAGAGCGCACACCCGCCGTCCCCGCAGGTGTGCGGGAACCGTACCCTTTATGATAGCGATGGCCAGAGCCTCGGCCAGAGCGGTTTTGCCTACCCCTGGTTCACCGATGAGGGCGGGATTGTTTTTGGTGCGGCGGGAGAGAATCTGAATGACCCGCTCCAGCTCCGCATCCCGGCCAATGACCGGGTCCAGCCGGCTTTGAGATGCCAGCCGGGTCAGGTCCCGGGAGCACTGGTCCAACAGGCGGGTTTCCGCGGCGGTCCGCTCGGGCTCCCGTCCACGTCTGATAGGGGGCGGTTCGCCGCCGCCCTCCAGAGAGGAGCACACCTGCTGATACAGCTTGTGTGGCTCCACGCCGTGGCCGGAGAGGACTTTTCCTGCCGAACAGGTGGGGTCGCGCAGCAGGCCAAGAAGTAAGTGTTCGGAGCTGATGGATTTGTGTCCCAGACGATTGGACTCCATCACCGCAAATTCGATGATTTGACGGCAGCGGGGAGTCAGCCCCTGAGAGGGGGCGGCTCCGGCCCGTCCGCTGCCTGATCTGCTGATGATGGCTTCCTGAAGGGCGGGGCCGTTCAGCCCCCGATTATTCAATGCCCGTCCGGCGGGCGTCTGGGTTTGGCGGGCAAGACCGAGCAGAAGATGCTCGCTGCCCACATAACTGTGGCCAAGCACTGCGGCGCTCTGTTGGGCCAGACGCAGCACGCCCAGGGCGGAGGCGGTGAATCGCGTGTCCTGCATAGTACACCTCGCTGTTTGTTCTCAGAGAGAACTATGCCCACTTTATGCAAAAAAAATCAACGGGACCGGCCGATAGCCGGTCCCGTTGGGAGAAGCGTTATTCCGCTGTGACTGCCTGCCGCTCCCAGTGGGCAGCGGTAATGGCGAACTGGAAGACAACGGCCACTACGATCATCATCACGGAAAAGGCATAGAGAACGGGGACGTAGGTTCCGAAGATATCGTAGCACAGATTGATCAGGGGAGAACACACGGCAAAGCCCGCGTAGTTCACAGCGGTGACGATGCCAAGCACTTTGTTGAAGGAGGCATCGCCAAACATGTCATTGGTGATCAGCGACAGCATGACAGTTTCCAAGGGCAGAGCAAGGGGGGAACAAACACAGTGGAACAGGGCGTAGGCCATGCCCAGGGAAGTGGGGGTTGCCAAAGCGAGGAACAGCATGGAAAACACCGCGATCACATCACACACCAACATGGTCACCCGCAGGCCAAAGCGGTCGTAGCATGCGCCGGTGAGGAACTTGGCGCTGGTGAGGATCAGCGAACCCATGCTTATAATGCCGGTGACAAAGGCCTCGTCCAGCCCAATGTCGATCATATGAGCCTTGTCCACGCTACTGGCACCCTGGAGCATCATGCCAGTGAGGAACACACCAGCGAGAGCCGCATAGAAAAAGGGTTTTGTGCGCACCACGCTGTAATCAATGCCGACCCAACTCTGGCCTCTGGCCTTTTTCTTTTTGGGGGCAACTGCGCCGTCAGGGGGATCGGTGAGGAACACACAGGCCAGAATGCCTGTGATGACCAGCATGGGAATGATCAGAAAATAGGCTTTGCGGTAACCAAAGGTGGAGCCTGCGATGATGGGGGTGAGGATCATAGTGGCGGCTGCGGCGCCGACGCCGTTGGCGCCCAGGACCAGACCGAGGATTTTGCCTGTATGCGGGCCCTTACACCAGGAACGGATGATGGCGGTGACCATGGTGGAGGTGGTGAGACCCAAGCCGATACCCAGCAGACAGCCGCCCACATAGAACATGAGGATATTGCTGGCAACGGCGTAGCAGGTTATGGACAAGATTAGACTGGTAAAGCCGCCGATGATGAGTTTTTTTGTGCCGAAGCGCTTGACCAGCGGGCCGAAGAACAGGGCAATGCCGGCGGTAAAGACATACCGGCAGGTGTCGTTAAAGCCAAACAGGCTGCGCTCAAAGCCCAGTGCGGCGGTGATGGGGCCAAGGAACAGCTTTTTCGTGCCGGAGCAGAAGCCCAGCGCCAGAAACTCGATGAGAAAACAGATCGCGACTATGATCCACTTGTAATGGGGGGAATTCTTTTTTAAATGCATTGCGTGTGCGCCTCACTTTTAATATAAAAAATCTACTGTACCGAAGAAGATTGTATCCCTTAAAGTTCAAAGGAGCAAGTACAGAAAATTTTATGCATGCGTAAGCGGGACTTTATGCTCGGTAAAACTGCTCTACAAAGGAGCGGAAGGTTTGCTCCGCCTGGGTCATAGGGTGGTCCCGGTGCCAGTACAGGCTCATGACCCAGGGAGAAAGGGTGTTTTCCAGGGGGATGACGCGCAGATCCTCCAGATTAACGTGCCGGGAGCGCATGGTAGTAAAGGCAACCCCCAGATTCTGAGACACCATGTTTCGGAAGATGAGATAGGTGCAGGAGTTGGTAGAGGCCGGATCGATCCCGTTGGCCTGGAGCAGGCGGACCAGCCGTTCACGCCGGGGCATACCTTGTATGGGGAGAAACAGGTTTTCCCCTCGCAGGGAGGATACAGAAACAAGATCCTTTTGGGCCAGAGGATGCTCCGGGTGGACCAGAATGGCAGGCTGATCCTCGAACAGGCGCGCACTGTTCAGGACATGGGCGCAGTTTTCCGGGATATCCTCCTCTTCCGCCAAAAGAAAGGTATATCGGGAGAAGAACGTATCAATGGCGGTATAATCTGTGGTGGTACAGGTCAAAGGGAACTGGGGATGCTCCTGCGAGAATGCAGTGATCAGATCCAGCCACAGATTGGATCCTGTGGTGGCCAGCCAGATGTGCTGCTGCCGACGAAGAAGACTGTGGTGCAGCTCAACCTTGGCCCGGTCCAGAGAGTCAAACACCTCGTTTACATAGCGCAGAAAGATCTCGCCCTGTTCGTTCAGAAGGATGCGGTTGCCCGCACGGTCAAACAGAGGCGTGCCGACTTCTTTTTCCAGTCGGGCGATAGAAGTGCTCAGTGCAGGAGCGGAGAGAAATAATTCCTGAGCGGCGGAAGAGATTTTGCCGGTTTTAGCTACAGCCTTGAAGTATTTCAGCTGCATCAGTTCCACTGCAAACACGTCCTTTCATTATGCGGAGAATAAATTTAACATTATTCTCGCACAGAGGAAAAAAGAATGCAAGGAAAATCCACAAAGAAGAAAAATTAAAGGACAGGGACAGATAATCAAAAATTGTCATTGCTTTTTTAAAAAGATGTGATACAATGAGTGTACCATTCAAATGGAGGTGTACTTACCAATGGCCTACAAGATCAGTGACGCTTGCGTCAGCTGCGGTTCCTGCGCTGATGCCTGCCCCGTGGGCGCCATCTCTCAGGGCGCTTCCCAGTACGAGATCGATGCCAACGCCTGCCTGGATTGCGGCAGCTGCGCTGACACCTGCCCCATGGGCGCGATCTCTCAGGAGTAATCCAACCAAATAAAAAACGACGCCAAACGGCGTCGTTTTTTATTTGGTAAAAGCACCGTTTGCATTTGCAAACGGTGCTTTTTTGTAATAGGAATTTACTTTACATGCTTTCCAGTTCGCCGGGTTCTACCACACGAATCCCTTTTTGGCGCAGGGCGGCGGCAGCGGCGGTGTTGTCTGCCACACGGAAGATCATGTAGGCAGCATCCTTGCGGCCACCCAGAAAGGCATAACCGTATTCCAGATTGATCTTTGCTTCGGACAGAATATCCAGAACCTGATTCAGCCCGCCGGGGACATGAGGGATGTCCACTGCCAGTACGGAGGTGACGGTGCACACATAGCCGGCATCCTTCAGCACGGTGGCGGTATCCAGAGGGCGATCCACGATGATGCGGGCAATACCGAACTCGTTGGTTTCGGACAGGGACAGGGCGCGCATATCGATGTGATGATTGGCCAGAACTCCGGTCAAGGCGTTGAGCTCGCCGGGCTTATTTTCCAGAAAGACAGAGATCTGCTTGACACTCATGGTAGCACCTCCTGTTAAATTTTGCGTTTGTCGATGATGCGTACAGCTTTTCCTTCACTACGGACGATGGACTTGGGAGCCACCAGAGTGACCTTGGCAGAAAGGCCCAGCATGGAGCGCAGACCGTCTACCAGTTGTTTCTGGCGTTTATCGATCTGCCCCAGGTTGTCGGTGAACAGTTCCGGGGTCATTTCCACACGCACTTCCAAAGTGTCGCTGTGGTTGACGCGGTCCACGATGATCTGGTAGTTGGCGGCATAGCCGTGGTTGAGCAGAACCGTTTCGATCTGAGAGGGGAACACGTTTACGCCGCGGATGATGAGCATATCATCGCTGCGGCCCATGGGCTTACACATCTTTACATGGGTGCGGCCGCAGGGACAGGGCACGTAGTTCAGCTGGCAGATGTCCCGGGTACGGTAGCGCAGCAGAGGGAAAGCCTCCTTGGTGATAGAGGTAAAGACCAACTCGCCCTTGGAACCCTCGGGCAGTACCTCACCGGTATCAGGGTCGATGATTTCGGCGATAAAGTGGTCTTCGTTGATGTGCATACCGTTCTGGGCGGAACACTCAAAGGCAACGCCGGGGCCGGACAGTTCGGTTAGACCGTAGATGTCATAGGCCTTGATACCCAGTGTGTTCTGAATGTCCTGACGCATTTCCTCAGACCAGGCCTCGGCACCGAAGATGCCTGCTTTCAGGGGGATGTCATCGGGGCCCATACCCATTTCCTTCATGGTTTCGCCCAGATAGGCGGCATAGGAGGGGGTGCAGCAGAGGATAGTGGAGGATGAATCATGCATAAAGCCGATCTGCCGCTCGGTATTGCCGGAGGAAATGGGAATGGTCAGACAGCCCACCTTATGGGAGCCACCGTGGAGACCGGCACCGCCGGTGAACAGGCCGTAGCCGTAGGCTACATGACAGACGTCCTCGTTGGTGGCACCTGCGGCAGTCAAAGCGCGGGCGCAGCAGTCCTCCCACAGGTCGACATCATGCTGGGTATAAAACGCCATAACACGCTTGCCGGTGGTGCCGGAGGTGGAATGGATACGCACGCACTCGCTCTTGGGCTTGCCCATCAGACCGTAGGGGTAGGCGTCGCGCAGGTCGGCCTTGGTAACGAAGGGGAGCTTGTGCAGATCGGCAACGCCCTTGATGTCATCGGGAGAAACACCCTTTGCTTCCATCTTGGCGCGGTAGTAGGGGACATTGTCCCATATGTGTTTGACCTGCTTGACGAGCCGCTCGTCCTGTAGCTTGCGCAGTTGGTCACGGGACATGGTTTCAATTTCCGGTTGATAGTATCTCTCCATGGGGTTCAAGACCTTTCTGTTGTATAGCGGTATTCTCAGGCGTTTTTGCCCAGTTCAAAAGCTTTCTTGTTCAGTTCCAGGAACTTGGCAGGTACGCAGGCTTCGATGGATTTCTGCCATGCCTCGTCGGGGAAGTCGAAGTACTTGGACAGACGGCCCATGAGCACCAGGTTCACCGCCTTGGCGGAACCGGCCTGCTCGGCAAGGGCCAGACAATCCAGGGCATCCACCTTGGCACCGGCGGAGAGCATCTTGTTCACAAGATCCTCGGGATACTGGGCAGCGCCGGTGATGACGGGCATGGGGTCGATCTGCTGGGTGGAGGTGACGATCTGGCCATCGGGCTTAAGGTAGGACAGCCAGCGGGCAGCTTCCAGCACTTCAAAAGAGACGATGAAGTCGGCCTCGCCCTTGTCAATGACGGGGGAGCAGACCTTGTCGCCGTAGCGCACATAGGTGACAACGCTGCCACCGCGCTGAGACATGCCGTGGACCTCGGATACCTTAACATCATAGCCCTGCTCCATAAGAAGATGGCCCAGCAGCTTGGAGGCCAGCAGGGAACCCTGGCCGCCTACGCCGACAATCATAACATTCTTTGTATTCATGGGTTAGCCCTCCTTCTTGGTGCTCTGGAAGGCACCGAACGCGCACAGCTGTTCGCACACGCCGCAGCCCACACACAGGGTGTTGTCCACGTGGGCCTTGCCGTTTTTGATGGAAATTGCGGGGCAGCCGATTTTCATGCAGGCTTTGCAGCTTTTGCACTTTTCGGTGTCCACAGTAAGAGGAGCACTGTGCTTGACATACTTCAAAAGGGCGCAGGGACGACGGGAGATGATAACGGAGGGGGCGGCAACCGACAGTTCCTCCTTGAGGGCCGTGTCGCAGGCCTTCAGGTCATAGGGGTCTACCACGCGTACCCGCTCAAAGCCCATGGCGCGGCACAGGGCTTCCAGATCGATCTTGCCGGCGGGGTCGCCCTTAATGTTGTAGCCGGTGGTGGGGTTCTGCTGGTGTCCGGTCATGCCGGTGATGGAGTTATCCAGAATGATGACGGTGGAGTTGGACTGGTTGTAAGCAATGTTGGCAAGGCTGGTCAGTCCGGCATGCCTGAAGGTGGAGTCGCCGATGACAGCCAC
>JAZSJB010000112.1:0-16963 GCA_045534105.1 Lawsonibacter sp.
ACATAAAATTCGTAGGTGTCAGGGAACAGGAAGCCCTCCAGACGGTTGGGGTCTCCCAGAGGAATGTCCTGCAGGAAGGAGAAACCGTAGTTATAGTTGGTAGCAAAGTCGGTCAGTTCCTCGGCACTGGCAACGCCGTGGCTTTCCAGCAACTGGAAGGTTTGGGGCAGGGTGTAGCCCTCGGGGATGGTGACCTCCACGATCACCCGGCTGTCGGAGTTATAACCCATGCCAGCGATGAGGGAGCGGAAATCCATAGTGGTGTCCAGGTTATAAGCGCCGGGGCGCAGCTTCTTTTCGCCGTCCGTGATGGAAGAGAAGGCCTGGAATAGGATTTTGGAATCGATCAGACCGTTTTGTTCCAGCAGCTTGGCCACCTTGCCCATTTTGGCTCTGTAAGTGGTTTTGGTGGTGCCGTCCTCCTGGGTTTTCTTTTTGATGGAGAAATAATCCTCGGACAGGACCACGGTGGCCGTATGCTCCGGTTTGTTCAGAGCCAGCACATCATTGGCGGCGATCCAACACAGGGCGGCCAGCAGCACGGAAACGCCGATGACACACACGATATACAGCATGGCGAATCCGGCGGCGCGGCCAGTGCTTTTTCGGCGGCGTCTGCGCCGGGGGATGCGGTTTTCCTGAGACATATGGGATCAACTCCTAATTTTCATTCATAGGGGGCGGAACCACGGACAGGGCTGCTCCATAGTATGGGATGGTACGGCACTACGGACGAAACACCGTCCGGGTGACTATTTAAATGAGGTGAAGTTACATGTGTTGTGGTAACAATGGTTGGGGCGGGAGCAGCTGCCTGTGGATCATCATTCTGATCATCATCCTGTTCTGTTGCTGCGGGAACGGAAACAGCTGTGGCTGTGGCGGCAACGGCTGCGGGTGCGACAACGACTGCGGCTGCGGCAACGGCTGCTGCTGATGTCTGAGCGGGGCTTCGGCCCCGCTTTTACTTTGTGTGGATGATTTGGGTTGGGGTGATGACCATATCCACCGGGCGGTCGTGGGGTTCGGCAGGCAGCTTGTCCTGCAGAAGCGCTTCCCGGCACAGGCCCACCGTAAGACCATGATAATGAGTCAGCCAGCGGTCGTAATACCCGCCGCCCATGCCAAGACGAACCCCTTTTCGGTCATAGCACAGGGCGGGGACGAGGGCCATGCCGATCTGTTCCGGTATAAGCAGCGGACAGGTCTCATCCGGCTCCAAAATACCGAAAGGGTGCTTTACCAGCGGGCGGTCGGGACAGTACAGACGAACCTCCATTTGCCGTCCCGGGAGCATCCGGGGCAGGGCAATGCGCTTGCCCAGGGAAAGTAACGGGGGGAACAGCCGTGCGGTATCCGGTTCGGTGCCTGTGCCGCAAAAGAGAAAGATGGTATTGGTCCGGTCTACCTCCGACAGGGAGAGGAAGGCGGAAAACAGGGTATCGTCCTCCGCTGTGCGCTGGGTTTGGGGCAGATCGGCCAACTGATTGCGAATCAGCGTGCGCAGCCGGGCCTTTTCCTCAGCCGTAGTAATAGACACTGTCGCAGACCTTTTTGGCCTTCTCGGCGCCCTTGAGAACCTCAATCAGTTTGAAACCGAAGGTAAAGGCGGAGCCGGCGGCCTCGCCGGTGATGATATTGCCGTCCACCACCACATGCTGGCCGTGGGCAGTGTCCGCCCCGGTGAGCTGATCCAGCATGGAGGGGTAGCAAACGGCCTGCTTTCCTTCCAGATAACCCAGCTCGGCCAGAATCGTGGGAGCGGCGCAGATAGCGGCCAGTTTAATGCCCTTGTCATGGGCCTGACGGATGAGTTCCATGGCGACGGGGGAGGACTTGATGGCGTCCACTCCGCCCAAGCCACCGGGCAGGAACAAAAGCTCCAGTTCGTCCACATTTACATCAGAGACAGAACAGTCGGCGGCAACGGTAATGTTGTGGGCACCCGTGACGTTCATGCCGTCTACACCGGCCATGCAGACATCAATTTTGGCCCGGCGGAGCATGTCGGCGGGGACAAGGGCCTCGGCCTCTTCAAATCCGGTGCCAAGCAGAATACATACCACAGTAAAACCTCCTACAATCAAATGAGTAAAGATATATTGCCTTACAGTAAGGGGGAGACCAACGTCCAGATTTGTTCGTGAATTTCCTCGATGGAGCGCAGTTTTCCATTGTCTACACAGGGGAGGACCGTCCAACCCAGCACCTTGGCCGCCTGCAGGGCAGCGGCGCGGCAGGTGGAAAGATAGCCGCTGTCCACCTCGTGGATGTCCGCGGTGGTGTTGGTGGCCTGCTCTCGACTGCGCAGCAGCTTCACCGCGAAGTCGGTGGGCATGTCCAGATACAGGACAAGGTCGGCCCGGGGCAGCTCCAGCCGGTCATGCTCAAACTCGTCCAGCCAGCGGCAAAAGTCCTCCCGCTCACCCTCGGGCAGCTTGGCCGACTGATGCACGGCGTTGGAGGTGGTGTAGCGATCGGCCAGAATGAGGCCGCCATTTTTGTAGTAGTCACCCCACACCTTTTTCATGGAGGCGTAGCGGTCCACCGCGTAAAACGCCGAAGCGGCATAGGGGTTCACATCGCCGGGGCGGGAGCCGAACTCGCCCGCCAGATACATACGGATCAGAGCGGAGGAAGGCTCTTTGTACTGGGGAAAAACCAGATTTTCATAAGTGGTGCCCTGCCCAGCCAGGCGGTCACACAGGGCCTTGAACTGGGTGGACTTGCCGGAGCCGTCCGTTCCCTCGAATACGATCAGTCTGCCGGACATTACGCTTCCTCCTTTGTTCCGCCGGACAGGCGGAGCTTTACGGCCTTGACCAGTACCAGGGGCAGCTTTGCCATGCGGCCGATGCGCTTGGGCTCTTTTACAAGGCGGTAGGCCCATTCCAGATTCAGCTTCTGCCAGCGTTCAGGAGCGCGCTCCACCACGCCGGCGTACACATCCAGGGAGCCGCCCAGACCCATGGCCAGCTTTACGCCCGTTTCCGGACCGTACTTGGCCATGAACTTCTCCTGCCGGGGGGCGCCCAGACAGACGAAGAGCAGGTCGGCCTTGGCCTCTTTGATCGTCTGCACAACAGGCTCGTCCTCTTTGAAGTAGCCGTCATGGGTGCCGCAGATGGTCAGGTTGGGGTAGTCTTTGGAAATGTTGACCGCCGCCTGCTCGGCCACGCCGGGCTTGGCACCCAGCAGAAACACACGGCCGCCCACCCTGTCCATGTAGGCAAGCATTCCGGCGGAAAACTCGATGCCGGGGACCCGGGACTTCAGGGGCGTGCCCAACAGCTTGGCGGAGTAGATCACGCCGATGCCGTCGGGGATGACCAGATCGGCGTTGTTGAGGACGGTGCGGAACTCCTCGTCCTTCTCTGCGGCAAGCACAAATTCCGGGTTGGGGGTGACCACATAATGGAAGCCGGGCTGCTCCATCAGCTGTGCGCCGCGCTCCAGAGCCTCTTCCGGTGTTACATTGTCAAAACGCACGCCAAGGACGTTGACCTTCATGGCAAATGCCTCCTGTAACTATTGTTGGCATAATTACATATATGATAGCACAACTGGGGGGAAAAGTCTATATATCCGGATGGAATAAAAGAAAGAGGTCAGGGCAAAATCCTGACCTCTTGATCACATAGAGGAAAGCTCCAACAAAGCGGAGATGGCTTTTCTTACGTGTTCTTTTCGTTCGGGGGCGATGTTTGAGATTTGACGAGCCAGTATGAGTGCTTCGTCATCCGTACCGCTCTGGCCGAAGATGAGGTAGTCAGCACTGACATTCAGCAGGGGACAGAGCTTTTGCAGCACCTCCAGCGACGCGCCGGAAACGCCCCGCTCGATGGCGCTTAAATGGTTTGGGGTCAAACCGACCAGCTCAGACAATTTTTCCTGAGTATAACCGGCAGCTTCTCTTGCAAATTGAATATTTGTTCCGATTTGGACGTTAATATTTTTTTTCTCTCGCATAATTCCACCACCTTGTCATTAGTTTATCCAATGACAGACACCCAGACCACGCCATATTGTCGTTAGTAAATATAACGACAATATATTGACTTTTTTGTTTTGCGATGGTATACTCCTGGAAGGGTAAGGAGCAGAAGTGCAACTTTTTACCACGAACAAAAAGGAGAGAAAAAACAATGAGTTCCAACAAAATGAGTGTCTGCAAGCATTGCGGTGCTGAGATCGCCGTCAATGCCAAGAGCTGTCCCCAGTGCGGCGGTAAGAATAAAAAGCCGATTTATAAGCGCGGATGGTTTATTGCGCTGTGTGTGGTACTGGTCATTGGTGTGGTCGGCAGTGCAGGCGGTGGCGGTGAAGAGGGAAATAAAATCCCGGCCGATGTTTCCGGTGCTGCTGCAAGTGTGGGCAGTGTCAGTGCAGAGCAGGAGCCTGTGGTGGAGTATACGGCCTATACGGTAGATACCATGATGGAGGATCTGAACGGCAATGCACTCAAGGCATCTCAAAAATATGACAAGCAGTATGTTGAGGTCAAAGGCCGCCTTTCCAACATCGACAGCAATGGTTCGTACATCAGCTTGCTTCCCATTCGCGATGAGTGGGCATTTATTGGCGTTCAGTGCTATATCAAGAATGATGAGCAGAAGCAGCAGGTGATGGAGCTGTCTATTGATGATGAGGTTACAGTTAAAGGTAAGATCGTGTCTGTGGGAGAAATTCTGGGATACTCGCTCGACATTGTTGAGATCGTAAAGTAAATATTGAGCAAGAGCACCCGCCTTGTGGCGGGTGCTTTTTGCGTACGGCTTATTCTTGCCCCAAAGCCGAAAAACTGATATACTATATCCAATCGCAACAGGCGGCTAAGGCCGCCGCAAGGAGGAACAGCCATGAAACTCATGGTCCTGGACGGAAACTCCATCGTCAACCGCGCCTTCTACGGGGTCAGTCAGAATCTGACCACCCGGGACGGTCAGCCCACCAACGCCATTTTTGGCTTTCTGAACATTCTGAACAAGCTGCTGGAGGAGGAAAAGCCGGAGGGGCTGTGCGTCACCTTTGACCGCAAGGCGCCCACCTTCCGTCATCTGGCCTATGAGGGCTATAAGGCCCAGCGCAAGGGTATGCCGGAGGAGCTGGCGAGTCAGATGCCCATTTTGAAGGACGTTCTTGCCGCCATGAATATTCCCACTTACGAAATGGACGGCTGGGAGGCGGATGACCTGATCGGCACCATCAGCGTGAAGGACACTGCCGCAGGATGGGATACGGTGGTCGTTACGGGAGACAAGGACTCCCTGCAGCTGATTACCGACACCACTACTGTCAAACTGGTGTCCACCCGAATGGGGCACACCACCACCCGGGACATGACCCCGGAGGCCTTCCGTGCGGAATATGGCTTTGATCCTATCCACATCATCGACCTGAAGGCCCTTATGGGAGACTCTTCGGACAACATTCCCGGCGTAAAGGGCGTTGGGGAAAAGACGGCCATGGCGCTGATTCAGCGCTATCAAAGCATTGACGCGCTCTTTGACGCTATGCCGGAGCCGGAGATGGAACCGGGGGTCCCTGCCAAGCCCGGCGTGGTGAAGAAGCTGGCTGAGGGCGAGGGGGATGCACGCATGTCCTATGACCTTGCCACCATCCGTACCGACGCGCCTGTAGACTTCAGACCGGAGGACAATCTGCGCCGGGAGCCGGATAATGCCAGACTGTACGAACTGTTCCTGCGTCTGGAATTTTCCAAGCTGATCGACAAGTATCATCTGACCGCCCCGCAGGGGGCGGGGGGCGTACAGGAGGAGCAGTGCGCTGTGTGCACCTGTACCTCAGAGGTGGTGACAGAGCGCTCCCGCATGGAGGAACTGCTTGCGCTGTGGCGAAAAGAATGTGAAGTAAATATACTTGCAACACCTGATTTGAACACGGTTTGCGTCCAGTGGCAGGAATGTGCCGCGGTGTTTTTTGCCGACAAGCTGGACTGTTACAATGATTTTCTGAAAGGACTGTTTTCCGCTGACATCAAAAAGGTGGGACATGGCATCAAGAGCCTGTGTCGCGCACTTTTGGAGGAGGGGATCACCCCGGAGGGGTTTGTCTTTGATACAGAGGTGGCCGCCTATCTGCTTGCTCCCACCGACGGCAGCTATGATCTGGAGAAGCTGGGGTTGACCTATTTCAACCACCAGTTTGCCAAGGCGGAGGACTATCTGGCCGAGGGGGCCTTCGGCCCGCTGGCCGACCCGACCGGCCCTATGGCCGCGCTGCTGTCCCACTGTGCTCTCATCGGTGCGCTGCGGGACACCCTGTCCCAGCGGCTTTCCGAACTGGGCATGGACAAGCTCTATTATGAGATCGAACTGCCCCTTTGTACGGTGCTGGCTGAGATGGAGCAGGAGGGCTTCCTCATTGACCGTGGGGCGCTGGTATCCTTTGGCGAGATGCTTGCGGAGCGCATCGACAAGGCGCAGGCGGCCATTTATGAACTTGCCGGGGAGCAGTTCAACATTAACTCCACCCAGCAACTGGGGCGTATTCTGTTTGATCAGTTGGGACTGCCCCCGGTGAAAAAGACCAAAACGGGCTATTCCACCAATGCCGAGGTGCTGGAAAAACTGCGGGGACAGCATGACATCGTCGATGAAATTCTGGACTATCGTCAGCTGACCAAACTGAAATCCACCTACGTGGATGGGCTTGGTAAAGTGATCATGCCTGACGGGCGAATCCATACTTCGTTCCAGAATACCGTCACCGCCACCGGTCGGCTGTCCTCTGTGGAGCCTAATCTGCAGAATATTCCCGTGCGCACGGAACTGGGCGCGCAGCTGCGCAAGATGTTCGTAGCCCCTGCGGGCAAGGTTCTGGTGGATGCGGACTATTCCCAAATCGAACTGCGCCTGCTGGCCTGCATGGCCGGGGACAAGGCCATGATCGACGGCTTCAATTCCGGGCAGGATATCCACACCATTACCGCCTCCCAGGTGTTCGGTGTATCCCAGAGCGAGGTGACTCCCCTTATGCGCCGCAGTGCCAAGGCGGTAAACTTTGGTATTGTGTACGGCATTTCCGCCTTTTCCCTGTCTCAGGACATCAAGGTGTCCGTGGCGGAAGCCAAGGACTATATGGACCGCTATTTTGCTCACTACGCCGGAGTCAAGACCTATATGGATGCGGTGGTGGAGCAGGCGAAGAAGGAAGGTTACGTTGCTACGTTGTTCGGCCGCCGCCGCTGGGTGCCCGAGCTGAAATCCTCCAATTTCAATATGCGCGCCTTTGGTGAGCGGGTGGCATTGAATGCTCCTATTCAGGGTACGGCCGCCGATATTATCAAGCTGGCTATGATCCGGGTGCGTGACCGAATGAAAGCGGAGGGGTTGGAAGGTAAGCTGGTCCTGCAGGTCCACGACGAGCTGATCGTGGAGTGCCCGGAGCACGAGGCACAGAAGGTCTGTGAATTGGTGGAAGAGGAGATGCGGGGGGTGGCTGCGCTGGCGGTGCCCCTGCAGGCAGATACCCATGCGGGCAAGTGCTGGGCGGATGCTCATTAAAAGGAAAACAAAATGCAACCCTCGGAAAATTCCGGGGGTTGCATTCTATTTTCGGATATCGTATAATAAACAGGACAACTGAATCGAATGTCTTCAGGGCGGGGTGAAATTCCCCACTGGCGGTACAGTCCGCGACCGAACGCTGTGCGTTCGCTGACCCGGTGAAACTCCGGGACCAACGGTATAGTCCGGATGGAAGAAGATGTGTGTTACAAACTGTGTGCACCTCCTTATGAGTTTTAACACCTGGAAGGCATTTCGTCTTTTGGGTGTCGAAACAACATAAAGGAGTGTTTTTTATGTCTCAAAACGCAAACCAAAAGTGGCTCAATGTCCGAACTATGGTCACGCTGGCCATGCTCGCTGCCGTGGCATGGGTAGTAACCTATCTGTGCAAGGTGATTCCCAGCGT
This sequence comes from Lawsonibacter sp., assembly GCA_045534105.1. Classification (GTDB taxonomy): domain Bacteria; phylum Bacillota; class Clostridia; order Oscillospirales; family Oscillospiraceae; genus Lawsonibacter. Next base: position 7,939 of record JAZSJB010000112.1, read on the forward strand.
CAACGGGTTTCTGGATTTTGAATTCAAGAGCGTGGTCATCTGTATTGGTGGTTTTACCCTCGGTCCTGCCGCCGCCATCATTCTGTCCATCCTTGTTCCGGTGGTAGAATTCTTTACTTACAGCGGAACCGGACCCTTTGGTCTTGTTATGAATGTAGCGGCTACAGCCAGCTTTTGCTGTCCAGCCTGCTATATTTACAAGCGCCGGCACACCATGAACGGTGCGGTAGCCGGCCTTGCGGCGGGTACTGTGACTTTGACGGTGGTGATGGTGCTGTGGAACTACCTCATCACTCCGCTGTATCAGGGCACGCCCCGTGAGGTCATCGCGAGTATGCTGCTGCCCGTGTTCCTGCCCTTCAACCTGACCAAGGGCGGACTGAACATGGCGGCGACCCTGCTGCTTTACAAGCCGGTGGTCACCGCCCTGCGCCGAGCCGGCCTCGTGCCTCCGTCCCAAAGCGGGCAGGGCAAAAAGTTCAGCGGTGGCTTTGTGCTGTTCGCGCTGGCCCTGCTGATCACCTTTGTGCTGTTTGCGCTGGTGCTGCTGAAGATCATCTGAGAAACAAGGAGTGGTTGCAATGGCCGGAACTCTATACCTCGTTCCCACACCCATCGGAAATCTGGGAGATATTTCTCCGCGCATGGCAGACACCATGGCCCAGGCGGACTTTATTGCCGCCGAGGATACCCGAGTGTCCCTGAAGCTGCTCAACCATCTGGGACTGAAAAAGCCCATGGTCTCCTACTACCGCCACAATACCGAGGCAGGCGGGCAGGCGGTGCTGGAGCGCCTGCTGGCGGGGGAGAACTGCGCATTGGTCACCGATGCGGGAACTCCTGCCATTTCCGACCCCGGTCAGGAATTGGTGGAGCAGTGTGCCCGACAAGGGATTGATGTGGTGGCCATCCCCGGCCCATGTGCGCTGGTCACAGCGCTGGCGGTGTCCGGTCAGCCTACCGACCGGTTTACCTTTGAGGGGTTTCTGCCCATGAACAGGAAGAACCGCCGTGCCCATCTGGACAGACTGAAGGGTGAGGAGCGCACCATGGTCTTTTACGAGGCACCCCACAAGCTCAGCGCTACCCTTTCTGATCTGCGGGATACCTTTGGAGAAGAGCGGCCCATCTCCTTGTGCCGGGAACTGTCCAAGCTCCATGAAGAGGTACGGCGTACCACCCTGGGTGAGGCGGTCCGGTGGTACGAAGAAAATCAGCCTAGGGGTGAGTTTGTCCTTGTGGTTCGCGGAGCGGAGCCGGTGGAGGAACAGGAGGCGACGCTGGAAGACGGCCTTGCCCGGGTGGAGACGCTGCGGGAGCAGGGGTATTCCCTCAAGGACGCGGTAAAGCAGGCGGCAAGAGAGCTGGACCTGTCCAAAAATGAATTGTACGACCTGGCCCTGGGCCGGTGAGAAGAAAAAACACGTTGGCGGATGCCAACGTGTTTTTCTTATGGAAATGGACATATAGTTGTATCAAAGAGGGAGTGAGAAGGGTGCTTGGAATGGTAAGCTGGAGTGGGGAGGGAAGAGTGGTACTGGAAACCACAAAGGTGTTGGGGCTGACTGTCCTTCGGGCCCAGATGCCTTCCGGCGGACGATGGGAAAGACGACGGCTCAGTTGGGCAGCCCGGAAGCTGTCCCAGCAGGGGGTGCGCCGGGTGCTTGTACCCCGGGGTTTTGCCGGTTGGGACGTGCTGGCACGACGGAATCTGGCCGGGGTGGATGTTCTGCCTTTGTATCGGGCGCTGGCAGACCGACTGGTGCTGGCGGAGCTGGAGCGCAGGGGTGTGGCCCTGCAGCGGGCCTGTGTGGCGCTGCGGGGAGACGCTGTGGATGGGGAGATGGCGCGGGCGGCCCGGCTGCTGTGTCCACGGGTGCTGGCGTTGGATATTCAGGTGGAGCGGGGTGGAGAACGGCTGACACGGGAACTCTATCGGCAGTTTGGTGCCGCCCCCCGCCACGTGGGAACAGCAGACCTTTCAGTGTATTTTGGCGGGACAGGGCAGGAGGGGGCGCTGGTGCTGTGTGGGCCTGCGCCGGAACTGCTGGGACTGGAACTGGATGTTCCCGGGCTGACCATGCCGGAAGAAACACAGCCGATGCCGTTGCTCGCTGCACTGTGGCGGGCGGGGAGAGTAAAGGAGGAACAAGTTCGGATATGTTTTTAAGGAGGAATGCAGTCTTGCGAAAATTATTGCAAGACTGCATTCTTTTGGGATATTCAAAAAATACACAGACATATATAAATTCGCTGCCGGACTTGATGAGTTGGGTGCAGAACTGCAGCAGATCAACATAAAAAATGAATATTTATCTATTGACTGTGAATATAAAAAGGCGTATACTCATTTAGCACATTAAAGATGGGTGTGACCCATCCCCACAAAAAGGAGAGTTTTATCATGAAAAAGTTTCTTGCTATGATGATGGCCCTGGCCATGGTCCTGGCCCTGGCTGCCTGCGGCAACAACGGCGGCGAGGCCTCCGTTTCCGGTTCTGCTTCTCAGCCTGAGGTGGTCGCTGACTTCACCACCGCCAACGAGGGCAAGCTGACCATGGCGACCAACGCCGCGTTCCCTCCCTACGAGTACGTTGAGGGCGGCGAGATCGTGGGTATCGATGCCGAGATCGCCGGTGCTATCGCCGCTAAGCTGGGCCTGGAGCTGCAGATCGACGACATGGAGTTTGACTCCATCATCGAGGCCGTCAAGGGCGGCAAGGCTGACATCGGCCTGGCCGGCATGACCGTGACCGACGAGCGCAAGGAAGCTGTTGACTTCACCGCCAGCTACGCTACCGGCGTGCAGGTGGTCATCGTGACCGAGGACAGCGCCATCACTTCCGTGGACGACCTGTTTGCTGAGGGTGCCAACACCACCATCGGTGTGCAGCGCAACACCACCGGTGACCTGTACACCACCTGGGACATCGAGGACGAGGGCCTGGGCAAGGTCGACCGCTACAGCAAGGGCGCTGATGCCGTGCAGGCTCTGAAGACCGGCAAGGTGGACTGCGTGGTCATCGACAACGAGCCCGCCAAGGCTATTGTTAACGCCATCGAGGGGCTGAAGATCCTGGACACTGAGTACGCTGTTGAAGATTACGCCGGTGCCATGAGCAAGGACAATACCGCTCTGTACGAGGCCGTGAATGCCGCTCTGGAAGAGCTGATCGCCGACGGTACCGTCAAGGGCATTGTTGACAAGTACATCCCCGCCGAGTAATCAAAAGAGAAGATCGCTTGCACAAGGGGTCCGGTTTCGGACCCCTTGTTTGCAGTAGCCGTAAGGAGATGAGTCTGCATGGGACCCGGTCCTGCAAAACTTTGGCCCACAGTGGCCCCCCAGTGGATCCTTGACCTGCCCGAGTGGCTGGAAGGATTCTGCTACGATATTTATAAGTGTTTTATTTTCGACAACCGCTATGAGATGTACATCGAGGGTCTGGGCAACACTTTGCTTATGACCTTCCTGGCCCTGCTCATCGGTGTGGCTCTGGGTGTGGTGGTGGCCCTTGTGCGTGTCACCTGGGACAAGAATGGCACCCAAATGCGTGGCGTGAGCAAGTTCATACTGGCGGTGTTCAACGCTATCTGCAAGGTATATCTGACCGTGATCCGTGGCACCCCCGTGGTGGTCCAGCTGATGATCTGGTACTTTGTGGTCTTTGCTTCCAGCCGCAACGGACTGATGATCGGATCCTTCGCCTTCGGTATTAACTCCGGTGCCTATGTGGCGGAGATCTTCCGCGGCGGCATTATGGCGGTGGATGGTGGCCAGATGGAGGCTGGACGGTCTCTGGGCTTTGGTTATGTAGCCACCATGCGCCACATCATCCTGCCCCAAGCCTTCAAGGCTGTGCTGCCCACCCTGGCCAACGAGTTCATCGTCCTGTTGAAGGAGACCGCCGTGGCCGGCTACGTCAGCGTGTGTGACCTGACCTACGCGGGCAATATCGTGGGCGGCAACGCCTTTGACTATCTGCTGCCCCTGCTGCTGACCGCAGTGATCTATCTGGTCATGGTCATGTTCTTTACCTATCTGGTGGGTAAGCTGGAGAGGAGGCTGAGAAGCAGTGAGCGATAATATCATCATCCGTGCTCAGGAAGTGAAAAAGTACTTCAAGGGCGATCAGATCAAGGCTCTGGACGGCATCTCCACCGATATCCGCAAGGGTGAGGTGGTTGTTGTCATCGGCCCCTCCGGTTCCGGTAAGTCCACTTTCCTGCGCTGTCTCAACCTGCTGGAAACGCCCACTGGCGGCAGCATCCTCTTTAACGGTGTGGACATCACCGACAAAAAGGTGAATATCAACATCCACCGCCAGAAGATGGTCATGGTGTTCCAGCACTTCAATCTGTTCCCCCACATGACCATTCTGCAGAATATGACCCTGGCCCCCGTCCATCTGCTGAAAAAGGACAAGAAGCAGGCGGAGGAGAAGGCTATGGCGCTGCTGGAGCGTGTGGGTCTTGCCGACCGTGCCAACGCCTATCCCAGCCAGCTGTCCGGCGGCCAGAAGCAGCGCATTGCCATCGTGCGTGCCCTGTGCATGGAGCCGGAGGTCATGCTCTTTGACGAGCCCACTTCGGCTCTTGATCCGGAAATGGTGGGCGAGGTGCTTGAGGTTATGAAAGATCTGGCCCGGGAGGGAATGACCATGGTAGTGGTCACCCACGAGATGGGCTTTGCCCGCGAGGTGGGCAGCCGTGTGCTGTTCATGGACGAGGGCAAGCTGGTGGAGGAGAATACTCCTGAGGAGTTCTTCGCCAACCCCACCAACGAGCGCACCAAGCTGTTTTTGAGCAAGGTGCTCTGACAGAAAAAAGAAATGACCCGGACGTGCGTCCGGGTCATTTTTGTGCTAAAATGTGGCAGGGAGGTGAGCGGATGGAGCAGCTTCGCATGGTGGACTGTGACGCGGGAAAGATCGTGTACAGCCTGACTCGCAGGAAAATCAAAAACTGGAATCTGCGGGTCCGGGAGGGACAGGTGTTCCTGTCCGTTCCCCTGTGGGTAAGTGAGCAGCAGGCAGATGAGTTTATCCGAAGCCGCAGGGATTGGATCCGGCGTTCGCTGGAACGGCAGAGCAAGGGAGAGAAACTGTCCCTGGAGGACCTGCCCCGGGAACTGTGCATGGAACGGCTGAGTGCGGCGGTGGAGCGGGTATACCCTTTGACTGCGGCATTGGGCGTGCCCAGGCCTCGGCTGCGGCTGCGCAGAATGCGCAGCCAGTGGGGCAACTGCCACTACCGGCAAGGCTATATCACCCTGAACACCGCCCTGGCTTCCTGCCCGGTGGAGCTGCAGGACTATGTAGCGTTGCATGAATTGGTGCATTTTCTTCACCCGGACCATGGCCAGGGCTTTTATGCCGCCATGGACCGGCTGATGCCGGACTGGAAGGAGCGGCGCAGGTCGCTGAAAAACTATCAATTGTAAAACCCGCAGGGATTCCTGCGGGTTTTATCATTAAAGGTCGTTGACAATGTTGTTGGGGCGCTTGCCCTCGGCCAAAGCCAGCACGCTGTTCCACATATTCTGGTGGGCGCGCTGGAAGCTGCCGGTGGTGATGCCGCCCAGATGAGGGGAATAGACCACCCGGTCACGCACCCCATCGGGCAGGTTGACCAGAGGATGATCGGCAGGGGTGGGTTCCGGATAGATGGTGTCCAGACCGGCACCGGCGATGCGCCCTTCCACCAGAGCGGCACGCAGAGCTTCGTTGTCCACCAGATCGCCCCGGCCGGTGTTGATGAGATAGGCGGTGGCCTTCATTCGGGACAAGAATTGCTCATTGACCATGTTTCGGGTCTCTTCATTGACCGGGCAGTGCAGGCTGATGATGTCGCACTTGGCAATGAGTTTATCTAACGGCAGGTAGGATACCGACATGGCCATCTCGGCCGAGGGAGCGCGGCGGTGGGGGGCATAGTAATACACATTGCAGCCGAAAGAACGCAGCACCCGGGCGGTGGACTGTGCGATATCGCCAAGGCCGATGAGCCCCACGGTACAGTCACCCAGTTCGGTGATGCCGTCAGCCATGGCCTGTTCCTTATATTGGATCTGGTGGCCCTCCCGCACAGCGCGGTCACCGGTGGCCCCGTGGCGCAGCAGCATGAGCATGAGCATCAGGGTTTGCTCCGCCACCGCATCGGCGTTGCAGCCCCGGTTGTTACACACAAAGATGCCCCGCTCCCGGGCGGCCGTGGTGTCGATGGAGTTGTAGGCAACACCCTCCGAGTGGATCATTTTCAGATTGGGCATGGAACAGATGAGTTCCCGGTCCACACGGCTGATAGCATCTGCCAGCAGTACATCCGCATCTGAGGCTAACTTCAGCAGCTGCTCATTGGGGCAGTCCCGTGCAGTGTAGATTAACCGGAAATCCCCGTTGCGGACCTTTTCGGGCAGGAACTTTTCGTAACGATCCTGATGGCCCATGATGAGTATTTTCATAAGAAACCGACCCCTTTCGCAGAAGAAGTGATGGATATTATATAGTATAGCAGAAGTGCGGGAGAATGTCATTGATTTTGCGAAAATGGCACTCGAATAAAAAGAGCGCTAAATTTACAGTTTGGACACAACTTCTGATAACCGTGGGGTTATAATAACTCCAAGTCATGAAAGTGCCGTGGCAGAAGTAAAAATGCATACAAGTTTTTGCAAAACCCTCTTGCGTTCTGGAGGGATTTGCTTTAAACTTATTTTAGCACTCTATGCAAAAGAGTGCTAAAATAGAAAAAGAATCGGCTTTCTGCCACAGGCAAAAAGGAGTGAAGGCATATGAACATGAACCGATTTACCCAGAAGTCTCTGGCGGCCATGCAGGCGGCCCAGAGCATTGCGCTGGAGCATGGCAACCAGCAGATCGAGCAGGCACACCTGCTGTATGCCCTTGTGACGGATGAGGAGGGGCTGGTGCCTCAGCTGATCACCGCCATGGGCATGACACTGCCCAACTTTCAGGCAGCTGTGAAGGCCGAGGTGGAGAAGCTGCCCCGGGTGTCCGGCGGCGGACGGGAGGCGGACAAGGTCTACATCGCCCCGGACGTGGACAAGGCTCTCCGGGGAGCAGAGAGCGTGGCCGGCTCCATGAAGGACGAATATATTTCTGTGGAACACCTGTTTTTGGGTATGCTGGACAACGCAAACGCCGCCCTGAAGGAACTGTTTCGCGCCTATAATGTCAGCCGGGAGCAGGTGATGCATGCTCTGGCCAATGTGCGGGGCAACCAGCGGGTGACCAGCGACAATCCGGAGGGGACTTATGATGCGTTGAAAAAGTACGGCACCGACCTTGTGGAGCGTGCCCGGCAGAATAAGCTGGACCCGGTCATTGGCCGGGACGATGAGATCCGTAACGTGGTTCGCATCCTCAGTCGTAAGAGCAAAAACAACCCCGTGCTCATTGGTGAGCCAGGCGTGGGCAAAACTGCCATTGCTGAGGGGTTGGCCCAACGGATCGTCAAAGGAGACGTGCCCGCCAGCCTGAAGGACAAAACGGTGTTTTCGCTGGATATGGGCAGTCTGGTGGCCGGGGCCAAGTACCGGGGTGAATTTGAAGAGCGGCTCAAGGCCGTGCTCAACGAGGTGCGCAAGAGTGAGGGGCGCATCATCCTCTTCATCGACGAGCTGCATACCATTGTGGGCGCGGGCAAGACCGAGGGGAGCATGGACGCGGGCAACCTGCTCAAGCCTATGCTGGCCCGGGGCGAGCTGCACTGCATCGGCGCCACCACCCTGAACGAGTACCGCCAGTATATTGAAAAGGATGCGGCGCTTGAACGGCGGTTCCAGCCTGTGTTGATCAATGAGCCGAGTGTGGAAGATGCCATTGCCATCCTGCGGGGTTTGAAGGAACGCTACGAGGTGTTCCACGGGGTGAAGATCACTGACGGGGCACTCATCGCCGCGGCAACGCTCTCCAACCGCCATATCACCGCCCGCTTCCTGCCCGACAAGGCCATTGATCTGGTGGATGAAGCCTGCGCAATGATCCGCACGGAGATGGACTCCATGCCCACGGAGCTGGACATTATCTCACGGAAGATCATTCAGCATGAGATTGAAGAGGCGGCACTGAAGAAGGAAAGCGACCAGCTCTCCCGGGAACATCTGGCGGACATCCAGAAGGAACTGTCCGATATGCGGGAGGAATTCAACGCCAAAAAGGCCCAGTGGGACAATGAGAAGAATGCCATCGGCAAGGTGCAGAAGCTGCGTGAAGAGCTGGAGCAGGCCAATGCCGAGTTGGAAAAGGCCCAGCGGGAATATGATCTGGAAAAGGCGGCTCAGCTTCAGTACGGCCGTATCCCGGAGCTGAAAAAAGCGCTGGAGGCGGAGGAAGCCCTTGCTGCTAAAAGTCATCAGAACACCCTGCTCCGAGACAAGGTGACCGAGGAGGAGATTGCACGCATCATCGAGCGATGGACGGGTATTCCTGTGTCAAGACTCATGGAGGGGGAGCGGGAGAAGCTGCTCCACTTGGAGGATATCCTGCACAAGCGTGTCATCGGGCAGGACGAGGCGGTGCGGCTGGTGAGCGAGGCCATCCTGCGCAGCCGGGCGGGCATCGCTGACCCCAACAAGCCCATCGGATCCTTCCTGTTTCTTGGTCCCACCGGTGTGGGTAAGACGGAGCTTGCCAAGACGCTTGCTGAAGCCCTGTTTGACAGCGAGAAAAATCTGGTGCGCATCGACATGAGTGAGTATATGGAAAAGTTCTCCGTATCCCGGCTCATCGGTGCCCCTCCGGGCTATGTGGGCTATGAGGAGGGCGGCCAGCTGACCGAGGCGGTGCGCCGCAAGCCCTATTCCGTCATCCTCTTTGACGAGGTGGAGAAGGCCCACCCGGACGTGTTCAACGTGCTTTTACAGGTGCTGGACGATGGACGCATTACAGACAGTCAGGGCCGCACTGTGGACTTTAAGAACACCATTATTATATTGACATCCAATCTGGTGAGCCAGTTCCTGTTGGGAGGCATTGGAGAGGATGGGGAGATCGGCGCACAG
>JAZSJB010000007.1:0-3477 GCA_045534105.1 Lawsonibacter sp.
GGCCAAGCCCGCCAAGTATGACGAGATCTGCGCTGCCATGAAGGCTGCCTCCGAGGGCGAGCTGAAGGGCATTCTGGGCTACACCGATGAGGACGTCGTTTCTTCCGACTTCCTGGGCTGCCCCCTGACCTCCATCTTTGACGCCAAGGCCGGTATCGCTCTGACCGACACCTTCGTGAAGGTGGTCTCCTGGTACGACAACGAGATGGGCTACTCCAACAAGGTTCTGGAGCTCATCAAGCACATGTACTCCGTCGACCACAAGTAATTTTAAAATTACAACACAAAAGGGACACCGCATATCTGCGGTGTCCCTTTTTGCGCGCACAAAACAAATGCCGCTGGAAATTCGGCGGCATCACAGCGGTTGGTCATCGTCCGAAGGGACGTAGCAAACGATTTGGTCTACACGGCAACCCAGTATTCGGCACAAATCATTGATTGTGGTTGTGTTTAGTGGCTTGTTTTTGCGCAACTTGTCGATGGTAGAACTGGAAATGCGGTAGTTTTTGATCAGTGTATATGTGGATTCTCCGGAACGTTTTAAGGTTTGCCAAAACGGATCGTAAACAAGCATGTGCGCCACCTCCATACCAGCAACTTTATGTTACCCAATAGTCGCACTCTTGACGATGCTCGTTAAAAAGACTATAATATAAGCGGGGAAAGGGGAATTCGACAAAATCTGCGTGCCGGTTTATGGGACATGTGTTATAACAAAATAGAAACAGCAAAAGAATTTGGGAAAGCAGCGAAATAAGGAGGATAAAATGAAACGGATTCTTTCTGCAATTATGGTAGCTATACTTGCGGTCATGCTGATGCCGGTCAACTATGCGGCAGGAAATGCGGATGAAGCGCTGGAGGCGGCACAGGCGCTGAATGCCTTTGGCTTGTTCAGCGGTACGGGTACGGACGCACAGGGCAACCCTATTTATGAGTTGGAACGACAACCCACCCGACAGGAAGCTATTACCATGCTGGTTAAACTGGTTGGCGGGGCAGAGGAGTCGTCAAAGGGTGGTTGGGAAACGCCCTTTACCGATGTGGACGACTGGGCCAGGAACTGGGTGGGGTATGCCTATGCCAAGGGGTTGACCGCAGGGACATCTGCCACCACATTCGGGGCCAACGAAAAGACAACAGCGGCTCAGTTTTTGACCTTTGTACTTAAGGCGCTGGGATATGATGCCACCACCGACTTCAGCTGGGACAATGCCTGGCCGCTGGCGGAACAGGTGGGGATTTCCAAGGGGGAATACAACGAGCAGACAGCCTTTACCCGAGGCGATATGGCAATTATCTCTTATCGGGCGCTGTCCGCCGTGATGAAGGGTACTATCACGCCGCTGAGCGAAGTGGTTTTTGGCAACAAGCGGGAAGAGACGTCGCCCTTTTCCATCCATTTTATTGATGTGGGACAAGCAGATGCGGCGCTGGTTCTGTGCGATGGGGAGGCCATGCTTGTTGATGGCGGAAACAAAGGGGACTCCAATACAATTTACTCCGTCTTAAAAAAAGCGGGAGTGTCGCACTTGAAGATCGTGGTGGGGACGCACGCCCACGAGGACCACATTGGCGGTATTCCCGGCGCATTCAACTATGCGGATGCAGAGATTACCCTTTGTGCTACAAAGAATTATAACAGTGATGCCTTTGATGATTTTGCACGATATGCAGACCTGCGGGGCGGAGGGATCACCGTTCCCTCTGTTGGAGATACCTACGCGCTGGGCGGAGCAGAGGTCAAGATTCTTGGGATAAATGGAGGGGACGATACAAACGACACTTCCATTGTGCTGATGATAACCTATGGGCAAACGAAGTTTCTCTTTACCGGCGATGCGGAGCGGGAGGCGGAACGGGTGATCCTGGATTCCGGGGTTGACCTGTCGGCTACGGTTTTGAAGGTGGGACATCATGGAAGTGACACCTCTACCACATATCCCTTCCTGCGTGAAGTCATGCCGGAATATGCGGTGATTTCCGTGGGGACAGGTAACAGTTACGGACATCCCACCGAGGATACGTTAAGTCGATTGCGCGATGCAGGTGTAACGGTATATCGCACGGACCTGCAAGGAGACATCAATTGCACCAGCGACGGAAAAACGATTGCATTTTCTGTGACTAGGAACGCAAATGCAGATACATTGGCGCCTGTAAGTAAGACGGAGTCAATCGTTCCGCTCCCGGGGCCTGAGATCGGGCCGGAGGCAGACCCTGTGCCTGAGGGGGATTATTATATTCTGAACACGAGCAGCAAGAAGTTTCATAATCCCGATTGCGGAAGCGTAAGTGCAATCAGCGCGGCCAACAAGGAATATTACATGGGCACGCAGGAAGAACTCGTCGCGGAGGGATATGAACCTTGCAGGAATTGCGAGCCTTATGAAGTGACGGACCAAGAAGTCTTGCCTTCCGCGTCAGGAATGATAGTTTGGATCCCTCAATCGGGATCTAAGTATCATAGCAACTCGGGGTGCAGCAACATGAAAAGTCCATCAACGGTCACGGAATCACAGGCAATAGCGTGGGGATACACACCTTGTAAAAGGTGTTGGTAAAAACGAGACACGGCAGGAACCGATATGGTTCCTGCCGTGTTTTTGGTTCATTTCAGCGCCTCCAGCACCTTTGCGGCGCTTTGGGCGAAGAGCTTTGCCCCCAGTATGGCTTCCTGTAATGTGTTGCCGTGGGTGCCCACCTCCACCAGCACGGAACCCACAGACAAATGTTGGTTGTACCGGGAGGCGCGCAGGACCATGGGCCGGGCCAGGGTGTCGTGATCGTCCAGCAGCTGCTGCTGCAGGCGCATGGCAAAGGTGAGGTTTTCTTGCCAAAGAGGGTGCTTTTTTGTTCCGTCCGTCCCGACCACCAGCATGACCTGGGCGGCCTGAGCGCCGCTTTCTGAGGAAATTGCCTTGTAAATGGTGCCGTCCTCCGCTGCCAGGGCATCCCGGTGGATGTCCAGAACCACCTGGATAGATGGGTACTGGCTCAGCCAGCGTTCTGCCGCCGCAAGGGAGCGGTCATAGGCCTCGCTGTAGGAGGGATAGTCGTACAGGGTGGTGTCGTGGATGACCTCGAAGCCGCTCTCCCGAAACACGCGGGCCATCTCCTCGCCCACCCGCACCACATTATAATTACAGTTGGTGGTGCGGTAGGGGTCACTCTCCTGGTATACATCGGTGCCGGAGGGGGTATATGCCTCGCTGCCGTGAGAGTGGAGGATGAGAATCTGCGGGCCATCGGACAGGGTGATGTTGACCGGGGCAGAGGCGAGGGTAGCCACGTCCAGCTGCTTCTGTGCCCGGTTGGCGATGTAAATGTTCCCTGTGCGCAGATAATCCTGAGAGGGGGAGGGGACCATCGTTTTTGGGACCACATGGGACGCATCTGCGCCGATGTCCGGCAGGAGGGGTTCAGACAGGTCCTCGTCCAGGCTGTCCGGGGTGTGGGGGGTGGGCGGAAGGG
>JAZSJB010000017.1:0-80849 GCA_045534105.1 Lawsonibacter sp.
AAGCTGTAGGCCTCCTCCAGCTTCTTCACCGTCTTCTGCAGGTCAATGATATAGATACCATTGCGCTCGGTGTAGATGTAGGTGGCCATCTTGGGGTTCCAGCGACGGGTCTGGTGACCGAAGTGAACGCCGGCCTCCAGCAGCTGCTTCATAGATACGACTGCCATAGTTTTTGTTTCCTCCTAAATTTTAGTTGTTACCTCTGGAATGTTCATCTGCCCTGCCAACCTTAGATACCTAAGGCACTTGGCAGGAAATCCCATTCCATGCGTAATGCTCTGGTATTTTAGCATAGTTGTTTCCCTATTGCAAGTCTTTTTTGCAAGAAAAAGCAACTTTTTCCTCAGCGAAACACCTTACCCTCGCAATCCAACACCTGGCGACGGTGAAAGGACACAAATCCCGGTGCAAACTGTGGAAATTCCTCACAGAATGCAGCACGGATCAGTTCCGGGTTCAGGCCGGGATTCTGGGCCGCCAGCACCACATCGGCCACCAGGGTGTCCCGTCTTCCCTCCACGGTCCAGCTTTTGATGAGAGGGATCAGGTCCACTTCGGTAAAGCCGGACTTGGCCTTCTTGGACTTCTTGGTCACCACAAGGCTGTCCCGGCCCAGCAGTTCCTTCAGAGCCGTCTCTGCCCCGGTGGGCACGCCGGTCTCATAATCGAAGGTAATGATATAGTTCAGGTGGGTAAGCGCCTTGATGGGCCTGTCCGCCTTATAGCAAGTGTGAATGGTGATCCCTTCGGGCAGGGCAGCATTCATGCGAGCAGGCACTTCCTCCTCGCTCACACCATCCAACAGGCCAAACTCCAAAATCTCGCACTCGCTGGAAAAGCCCACAGACAAAGGCAAGGCAATAGAAACAAAAGCGTGGGGATTGAACCCTTCGGTGTGCTTGATGGGAATACCCGCGCGGAAGAACGCACGCTGGAACGTGCGCATCAGATCCAGATGGGAAATGTACCGGGCGCGCCCCGTCTTGGAGAACAGCAGACGATGGTCAGCCATTGCACACACCTCCCTTAAGGAACTTGTTGGCACCGCACCCGGAGCAACGGGTACGGCAATCAGGGGTCGTCTGGGAGTTATAGCACAACTCACGCTCACGCCACAAAAATTCCCGGCTCACACCAACACTGGGCACGGACCACGGGAACACCTCATCCTTTTCCCGCACACGGTGGGCATAAAAATCACCGTTCAAGCCGCAGGCGGACAGTGCGTCCATCCAGCGCTGAAAATCAAAATACTCACTCCAGGAGTCGAACTTTGCGCCGTGCTCCCAGGCCCACTCCAGCACATCAGCCAGCCGCCGGTCTCCACGGGAGAACACCGCTTCCATATAGCTGGTTTCCGGATCGTGCCAATTGTAAGTAATGGACTTGTCCCGTTTCAGGGCATCACGCAGCAGATTGACTCTGCGCTGATATTCCTCCACCGGGATCTGCGCCTCCCACTGGAAGGCGGTGTGAGGCTTAGGCACAAACCAGGATGTAGACACGGTGATGCGAACACCGCGAGCCTTGTTGGGAGCGCACTCCTTCCACGCGAAGTATACTTTGCGGGCAAGGTCGGCAATGCCCAGCACATCCTCGTCCGTTTCCGTGGGCAGGCCAAGCATGAAGTACAGCTTCACGCCGTTCCAGCCGCCGGAGAAGGCGGTACGCACGGACTGGAGCAGATCCTCCTCCCGCAGGTTCTTGTTGATGGCATCCCGCAGACGCTGGGTGCCGGCTTCCGGCGCAAAGGTCAGACCGCCCTTGCGCACATGCTGCAGGCGCTCCATCAGGTTCATGGAGAAGGTGTCAGCGCGCATAGAGGGCAGGGACAGGCTGATGTTGCGGGGCTCACAGAACTCCAGCAGATCATCGCAAAGATCCACCAGGCCGGGATAGTCGGTAGAGGACAGGCTGGACAAGGTGATTTCCTGGTAGCCGGAATCCAGACAAGCCTCCCGGCCCAACTCCCCCAGTTTCTTGGCATCCCGGCAGCGCACAGGACGGTAAGCGTAGCCGGCCTGGCAGAAGCGGCAGCCCCGGATACAACCACGGAACAGCTCCAGCATGACCCGGTCATGGACGATCTCGGTGGAGGGGATGATGGTCTTGGCCGGGAAATAGGACTTGGTCATGTCCTCCACAATGCGCTTGGTCACGGTGGCAGGAGCACCATCCAAGGGGGTAATCGCAGCCACGGTGCCATCCTCGTTATAGGTCACGTCATACAGGGACGGCACATAGATTCCGGGAATTTTTGCCGCCTCACGCAGCAGCTCCTCTTTGGTCCACTCCTCGTCACGGGCCTTTTTATACAGCTCGATGTATTCCAGGGTGACTTCTTCTCCTTCCCCAAGGACAAAGAAGTCCACAAAGGGAGCCAGCGGTTCCGGATTATAACAGCAGGTGCCCCCCGCCACCACAAGAGGCGCAAGGCTCTTCCGGTCCTTGGCCCGCAGAGGCAGTCCCGCCAGGTCCAACATATTGAGCACATTGGTGTAGGCCATTTCGTAGCCAAGAGAGAAGCCGATAATGTCAAAGTCCGCGATGGGGTCGCCGCTCTCCAGACCGTAGAGCAGGATACCCTCTTTGCGCATTTCCTCCTCCATATCGCCCCAGGGGGCATATACACGCTCACACCACAGCCCCTTCTGCTCATTCATCAGGCCGTACAGGATGCGGCAGCCCAGATTGGACATACCGATCTCGTAGGTATCGGGAAAGCACAGGGCATAGCGCGTGTCCACCTGACGAATGTCCTTGACCACCGCGTTATATTCTCCGCCGGTATACCGGGCGGGCTTTTGTACCTTGGGCAGGATGCGTTCCAAAGTTCGATTCATGTTGACCCTCTTCCTCTCAAAATCAGACATAAATCATTTTAACTGTTCAGCGCTTCCTTGACAACCCCTTTTTCCGCCAAGTTTTACTCCACGGCTCCCCAGCGGCCCAAATCAGCCACATGGCCACCACCAGCAGCGTCACGCTGCCACCTTTTCCCAGCAGCACTGCGCCGCATATCACCAGCAGAAGGGAAAGCACCCGGTCCATCCCCGCCTGGACCTGCCCACCTCCTTCCGCACCCAAAAACAGTGCCACGGCACACCCCAGCATCTTTCCTCCATCCAGCGCGCTCAGCGGCAGCAGATTAAAAAGTCCAAGCGCCAGATTCAGGCCCGCAAAGACCTCCGCCCCCACCTGCGCCGCACCAAAGGCCAGCACCAGATTGACCAGCGGACCGGCAAGGGCACAGAGCAGCTCCTGGCCGTAGGAAAGCGTTCCCTCCACACGAATCTCCGCCCCGGCGGCGCTCAGCCGCAGCAGAGCGACCTGCCCGCCCACTGCCCGCACCGCAGTCCAGTGCCCCACCTCGTGGGCTGCCGCCGCAGTTAGGACAACCGGAAGAAGCCCCTGTGTATCCCAGTAATTCAGCCAGGCCATCAGCAGAAGAAAGCCTCCTGTTACCTCCACCCTGCCCCGGCGGATCAATCAAACCACCTGCCCCGGCTCAATGTAATGCATCGGGTCCAGCCGCACCCCGTTCAGCCGAACCTCAAAGTGCAGATGCGGCCCTGTGGACTTTCCGGTGTTGCCCACAAGAGCAACGGTCTGCCCCGCCTGCACCTCATCGCCCCTCCCAACGCAGATCTTGCTGCAATGGGAATAGAACGTGGTCACTCCACCGGGGTGGGACAGTTCAAGATAACGCCCAAAGTCATCATTTTCCCCCACTGTCTCTACCGTTCCCTCAGCAAATGCCGCCACAGGCGTGCCTCTGTCTGCGGCAATATCCACACCGCCGTGAGCAGCATACCGGCCAATTGTCGGGTGGTCCCGGTATCCAAATTGTGATGTAACAGTCCCATACACCGGAACCGCCGTCTCCATGTCCCCCAGATAAAGCCACTGGGCGCTGTACCCCTCCGGCAGCTCCTGTCCCTGTTCATCCACATCCTGCACAACGTCCCCCACCTGAAGCACTGTCTCCTTTAACTGCTGTGGTTCTGCTTTTAACTCCGGCTCCTCATGCAGATATTCCTGATCCAGCGCTCCGGTCTGGCCTGTGTCCGCCGTCAGAGAGCTCTGTTCCCTCGCAGATGTGGGAGCGGTGGCTAACAGGCCAGTCTCTTCCCGCTCCGGAGCAAAAACCGAAATGCAGAACTCCCCCAATTCTCCCAGCACCGACTCCTGTTCCGACAAAGTCTTACCAAGGCCGGCAAAGGCGGCCTGAAAGTCCGTGTTGGACCGGATCACCGCCAGCAGCTGCTCTCCGGTCTGAGCTACCTTGGACGGCCATACACCTTTTCCAATAAAGACAGCAAGAAAAACCGCGAGACAGAGCAACAATTGGACAAGCTGTCGTGCGCTTTCCTCCTTTTTTTGCCCGCGGCCCTTGTGCTGCGTATTTCTTCGTCCACGTCCATAGGTCGTCTGCATCCATCTCACCCCTCCGTGCCTTTGTCCCACCTTATTCACCGCAGTTTCCAAATATGCCCGGGCAAAAAACAGCGGACGCACCCAAAACGGATGCGTCCGCACTGCAAATATGGTCAGCCAAGCATTTTTGCAATGGCAGGTACGATTTCCTTGATCACGGTACCCGTGGTGTTGATGCACAGGTCGTAATTGATCTTGTCGCCCCACTTCAACCCGGTATAGAACTCGTAGTATCGTGCGCGGTTCTTATCAACGGCAAGGATCTGCTTCTTCATCTCTTTCTCCGTCTGGTTCTCCCCTTCTCCCCGTCGCTCCATGCAGCGTTGGATACGGCTTTCCAGTTCGGCATAGACAAAGATGCGCAAGGGATTCTTCTCCTGCAGGATATAGTCGGCACAGCGTCCGATAATCACACAGTCAGATTTTTCTGCCATCTCCCGGATGATCCTGCTCTGGGCCTGATAGACGGTCTGCGCCTGCTTGAACGCATAGTCCTCCACATAGGTAAAGCTGCGGCCAATGGTGATAGGCAACAGGTTGTGAGGTTGGCGCTCCACTACGTTCTGAATGTATTCTTCCGCCAGAGAGGTGTGCCTGGAAATCTCGGTCAGGATCTCCCTATCATAATACTCGATCTTTAGTTCCTCCGCCAACCGCCGGCCCAACTCGCGTCCCCCGCTGCCAAATTCGCGTCCGATGGTGATAATGCGTCCCATAAGATACCCTCCTTTGCCAGTATTTCAGTTATATTTTACTGCATACACACCTATGTGTCAAATGCTTCCTCTTGCTTGACAAGCAACCAAATTCTCCTGTAATCTATGTACAGAGGTGACCTGAATGAATCTTTTACTGGCAACGGAAGAAACGATCGCCCCCGGTCTGGGCTTTGCTCCTTTTGGCGCGTGCCATCTGCTGTGGCTGGCCGCCTTTCTCATTTTTACGGTAACGTGCAGTGTTTTCTATCGCAGGTTGGCCCCCAATGGACGCCGGAAAATGCGTTTGATACTGGCTGCGGCCGTAGTGGCGGACGAACTTTTGAAAATGGCGGTGCTGCTCATAGGCGGAAACTACATGGCCCGGTACTTGCCCCTGCACCTGTGCAGCGTGAATATCTTTCTCATCGCATGGCACGCCCTGCGCCCCAACAAAACTCTGGACAACTTCCTTTATACCGTGTGCATGCCCGGCGCTCTGTTCCCGCTGCTTACCCCCACATGGCACACGCTGCCCCCCACCAACCTCATGCATATCCACAGCTTTACGGTACATATTCTGCTTGCCGCATATCCCATCATCCTGCTGGCAGGCCGGGACATCCGGCCCGACCCGCGTCAACTGCCCAAATGTCTGGGCTTGCTGGGCAGCCTTGCCCTTGTGGCTTACGGTGCAAACCGGCTCTTTGACACCAATTTCATGTTTCTTATGGAAGCACCTGCCGGCACACCTCTCGCGTGGTTTGAGCAGGTGTGCGGCAATCATCTGGTAGGCTTTCCGGTCATCATCGCCGCCCTGCTTCTGGTGATGTACTTCCCCGCCCTTGTGCACCTGCTGAAAAAAACCGCACCAGCGGCAAGATGACCTGCAGCAGACAGTTTTCACTTGACAGAACAAAACCGGGCACTTATAATATACAAGCTAAGTTCACATCGGGGCGTGGCGAAGCTTGGTATCGCGCTTGGTTCGGGTGCATTGACTGAGCTATCCATGATGTTCCCTGCAAACCGCCGTAAGCCCTTGAAGCACTAAGCGAAGCGGCTGACCCGAAGCCGCCGAACTACTTGGCAAATAGCCGTGTGACCACATGGATAGTTACAGACACGAGAAAAAACGCAGAACTCAAAAATTCAATACCGGGGTGTAGCGCAGTTGGTAGCGCGCTTGGTTCGGGACCAAGAAGTCGGGCGTTCGAGTCGCCTCACTCCGACCAAGCAGAGCATCATTAAAGAATCTGAAAGTTCTTTTGATGGTGCTCTGCTTTTTTATACTCAAAAATTGGTAACGCCTATTTCGCTGATTAAGAGCCGTTCCCGCATACACAGAATGTGAAGTGTTGCGTGCTACGAAAACGCCGCCCATAGTCCTGTTGGGAGATACGATTCTCAACTCATAATATATTTATAAGGGGCCACATCCCCGCTAAGGAATGGCCCCCTTTAATCGTATTGCAAATTGGTTTACTTCAGTTCAAACAGCTTACGCCACGTTTGTCCCCCCGCAGTGATCTCGCCATCTACTTCGCCATCGTTATCCGTTTGGAAGGCTTTCACCGCACGCTCGAACCCACTTCCGGCGATGCCGTCCGCTTTGCCGACTTGGACATAACCCAATGCATACAAGCGCTTCTGAACGGGCACAACGGCGGGATGGGTGCTGTTGACCAGCCGGGAAATGGTCGGGACTTTGCGCAGCGTTTCCGGACCGGCCATGCCGTCCACCGCTGCGCCGACAGCCGTCTGGACATCCAGAATAAACTGCTTGAGCGTGTAACCCTCCGGCTCGACCGAAGGCTCTTTGATAGCTTGCGTGGTGATATACGCATCGAGACCTGCCGCCTTGACTTCGGCCAGATATGCTTCGGCATTGTCTTTCACACGGAAGGCGCCCGTCTGAACACGATACAATGCGTCATCCTCATCAGAAGATGTGATATACGCGTCAAAGCCCGCCGATTTCACTTTCGCTAAATGTGCCTCGGCATTGGACCTGACGCGAAAAGCGCCTGCCTGAACACGGTATAATACAACAGGTTCAACGGGTGTCTCTGGCCCCAGCACGTCAAAATATTCAGCAATTACAACTGCTTCTTCATCTGCTAAACGGGCCAGATTTGCTTCTTTCATCAGCCAGCTTGTGGATCGCGTATTGGTGTGGAAAGAATGCTCTAAAATCAAGCCGACTGTCCCGACAGCGACCGCACCACGGATGACCCCATAATAATCTCCATTGCTGCCTTCTCTGGTCGCGATCCGTCCTTTTTGCTGTATGCCCATGATAAGGCTGATCTGATCCACAAACAGCTGGCCGATTTCATCGCCGCTTCCATCCAGCGGTACATATACCATAACACGATCTACGGTCTCATCGACATCGGAGCCGACAGCATTAGAGTGGAGAGACAGGAATAAATCACAGCCCTTGGACGCAGTTCCTCGCTCGTATACGCCCAGCGTCGTATTCTGCGTTTCCCTTGTGGTTTTTACTACGATACCGTAACGCTCAAGTGCTGCTTTCAACAGCAGATGAAGCGTCCAACTCATATCGGACTCGTAGTACTCCGGAACTGCGGGGCTGCGGTTGTAATCTCCTGAATGACCTGCATCCAAGCATACAACAGGATGCGGATGACCGGGTTTTACATGTTTCATAGGTTGGAAACCTCACTGAATTTGCGTGATGACAAGGTGTGCGGAGACAGGTCGCGGGCCGCCTGCAACCGGTGTGATGGTGAGCGCCGCCGCGTTTCCAGCAGGATTTCGAACAGTCAAAACAGAATTGATCACAGTTGTCGTTACGATAGCCATACCAATGATCTGGGATGCCCCTGTCGCACGGCCTACCACGGTATATTCCAGATCTTCACCGTTCAAAGTTAGGATCAGCTGACCTGCTTCCGTTACACTTACTTGGAACAGCACCTGATAGGTGCCGATCTGCGCAAGGTTAAAAGAATCCGGCCCGGTTCGGGTAATATCCGATCCGCTGTTTGGACCGTCTTGCGGGAAGCTCACATCCGTACCCGGGGCAACCGTTGCGGCATTATCGGGCGGCATCAATGCATAGAAATCCGCAAAATTCAGCACACCGCCAGCAGGTCCCTGGGGGCCAACAGGGCCGGTTTCACCAGCAGGACCCTGGGGACCGATAGGTCCAGCCTCACCGGCGAGACCCTGCGGGCCAATGGGGCCGGTTTCACCAGCGGGACCCTGAGGGCCGATAGGGCCAGCTACACCGGCGGGACCCTGAGGGCCAGCGGGGCCAGTTTCACCGGCAGGTCCTTGCGGGCCAGTGGGACCAGCTTCACCAGCAGGACCCTGCGGGCCAATGGGACCAGTCTCACCGGCAGGTCCTTGTGGACCGATAGGCCCGGTTTCACCAATAGGACCCTGAGGGCCAGCAGGACCTCGAGGGCCGACAGGACCCGGAGGACACTTTACACAGTAGGAACAAGGGCATTTTTCCTCGCTGCAAGTTTTTGACGGACGGTCATCACAGCAGAGTTGATTGCCATAATAGTGTTTATAGTTGTTATCGTTGAAAGGGTTTTGTTTGCTCATGACGATCCCCCTATAAGATTACAAAATGAAGGACCTGTCACATACTATGTTTCCCTTTAGAAAATGACACATATAAGCCGCCCCAACAGTTGGCGTGTGGGAATAGGCTATCCCGCGTATTGAACGCGTTGTTGGCCCGGTTTAGAGGGGTGATTTACATCTCTGTCCGGGAGCACAGTTGAAGCGGCAAACTACCTTTCAATTCTCGTTTTGTTTAGGATAAAAACACCTTGCTTGCTGCTTGCAAACCACTGATTTTACTGGGATTCGCCAGATCCTTTAATGATACTCCGACCAAAAGTCCTCTGATTCCAATGGATTCAGAGGACTTTTTCTTTAATTTTTGGCTCATAATTGCGGTTCTCACACAGCCTGCGCCTTGAGCTGCGCCAGCTCTGCTTTCATCTCCCGGATCAGCACCACCAGCTTTTCTTCGCATTCCTCACGGGTGTGGGCGTAGACATTTCGGGAGCGTTTTTTGCCGTCGATCCACTTGGGCGAGTATCGTCCTTCCCACAGGTGGTCGTTGATTTGGGTCACACATCCGGTGCCCGGTTTGCGCCGGTTGCTCTTGACCGGTTGGAACTCCTCTGTCGGCTTTTGCGGTCTTTCGTCGCCTTCCCCCGCTTCCGTTACTTTGCCGATCCCACGGTCGATATTTGCCGCCGCTTCTTCCTGCATGGTGTCAGTGATGTGGGTGTAGATATCCAAAGTCGTTGCCGCCGAGGTGTGGCCGATGATGGCGGACAGCGTTTTCACATCCATACCGTTTTCCAGCGCAGCGGTGGCGAAGGTGTGCCGGAGGTCATGAAATCTGATCCGCTTGCACTGTGCCAGTTCCAGAATGGTGTGCATTTTTTTGCGGCACCATGCCGGGTCCATTGGCGCGTCCTCCTTGATGCGGGATGGGAACATCCATCGGGAGAACACACCTTTTTTGTACTCTCTCAGCACCTCCAGCAGGACCGGCGGCAGGATGATGGTACGTATGGATGCCTTTGTTTTCGGCTCGGACACCGTCAGGTCACCCTTCACACGGTATACCTGCTTGTTGATCCTCAGTTCCCCTGTCTCGAAGTTCAGGTCATCCCATTGCAGTGCCAGCAGTTCGCCCCGCCGCAGTCCTGTGGCCAATTCCAGAAGGAAGACTTCGAAGAAGTTTTCTTCCTTGGCCTACAGCAGAAACCGCTGCATCTCCTCACGGGTCAGCACCTGCATCTCCCTGGTTTTCTTGGGCGGCAGCTTGCAGCCGATAGCGGGATTCTCCTGTATGAGTCCCTCCTGTACCGCCTTGTCCAGTGCGGCGCGACAGGTGGCGTGGCAGCCACGCACCGCCCGGTTGGATAATCCTTCACCGTAATGCTCCACCTGCCGCACACGGCCTTCTGTTTTTAGCTTATTATAGAATTTCTGAAGGTCAGCCTGAGTGAGCTTGTCCAGCCGGATATGTCCCAATTCAGGAACGATGTGGTGTCTGATCCTGCTCTCATAATTTGCCTGTGTCGTGGGTCTGAGTTTTGGCTTGCAGTAATGCTCGAACCAGAATTCCACCCAATCGCCAAAGCGCATATCGGATTTTACCGTCTTGGAGCGTATCCAGCCGCACTCCGCTTTTAGTGCCTCCAGTTTCTCATCGCATTCCTTTTTGGTTTTGGCCAGTACGTTCTTGGTTTTGGGAAGGCCGTTTTCATCGTAGCCTATCACATAGCGTCCTTCCCAGCGTCCGTCCTTTCTCAGCCGGAGCGTTCCATCACCGGCTTTTCGCTTTTTTGCCATGAGCTCGCCCCCTTTCCGAGAATATCTTCCATGAAGCCGCCAACTACATTCGCCGCCTGCTCCTGCATATCCTTTGTCACGTGGGTGTAGGTGTCCAGCGTGAAGGAGGCGTTTGTGTGGCCCAGGATACCGGAAAGTGCCTTGGCATCCACACCGCTGGTCAGTGCATGGGTGGCGAAGGTGTGTCGTAAGTCATGAAATCTGATATCAGGCAGTCCTGCCTTGTTTAGCAGTGCTTTCAGATGCACATAGGCATAATGGGGCGAGGTCGGATGCTCCGGCTTCACCGGGTGATGGAAGATCCATTCACTCAGTGCATTTTGTTTCCGCCTGCGCAGCAGGTCTGCCGTGCTCTTTGGCAGAACGATGGTACGTTTTCCTTTTCCGGTTTTGGTTTCGCCGGTGCTGTATTCTCCCTCACGTTGATAGTGCAGGGTGCGTGCAATTTTCAGCGTACCCTTTTCTTCGTCGAAGTCCTGCCATTGCAGACCGCAGATCTCGCCGCGCCGCAGTCCGGTGGTCAGCTCCGTATAGAAGAAATCATACCAGGGCTCATCCGCTTCGATGGCCTTCATGAAGATATCCATCTGCTCATTGGTCAGGATCTTCTTCGGCTTCTGACTGCATTTCGGCACCGTGGTGCCCTCTGTCGGATTCTTATGGATCAGATGTTCTTTCTTTGCGACGCTCATCGCCAGATGAAGCATGGAGTGTATGCGGCGTATGGTGGTGTCAGAAAGTTCTTTGCCGAATTCCGGGTGCTCATGGATGCGCCCCTCTTTTTTCAGCTTGATATACATTCGCTGCACATCGGTAGTCGTGATCTGCGAGATACGCTTATGACCGAGGATGGGGCCGATGTACTGCTCCGCATATCTGCGGTAGCCGCTCAGTGTGCTTTCTCGCACCGTGGTGGCCGCATATTTCTCCAGCCACTGGTCAAGCCATTCACCGAGGGTCATGTTACTGGCTTCGGTCAGCTCCGCACCCTGGTATGCGTCAATGAGCTGGTGGAGCTTTCCCGTCATTTCCTTTTGCGTGGCTCCGTATGCGTAACGGAAGATGGGATCTCCATTATCTTTATGGCCCACAACGATACGGCACTGCCATCGTCCGTTTTCCAGTTTTCGCACCATACCGTCACCGGACGGCCTGCGCTTTGCCATGGGTTTTCACCTCCAATCGAATTTCATTTTTAATTAGGTTTCTGTATCGTTCTTATCGTTGACCTGCGCTTTGCGGCAGGCCCGTTCTTCCTCCTCCTTGGCGAAGGAGTACATCGCCTCCTCCGCAAGTTCTCTGTGGATGCCGCAGGCGAGACGGTAGCCGCAGGTGAAGCTGTGCAGGGTGGCATGACCCCGCAGACTGTCCTCCATGTCCACCAGCCGCAGCAGGAGTTTCCGGTCATCCTTCGCCAGCCGGGAAGAGAGATCTTTGTGGGTGCGGTCAATCTCATCGGATAGATCCTGTATCGACCGGGGCGTAGTTTCAAACTGCCTTTGCAGTGCTTTCATGTAGTCGTACATATCGCTCACCTCACCTGCGGGAAGCGGTGCGGCTCCGCTACGCACTGGTACAGGATCGCTCCGCAGTTGCCGCAGATCAGGAACTTGATGCGGTTGCCCAGCAGACCGTTTCGCTTGAAGGTTACAAGCGCATCGTGCTGCCAGCCGACACGGATGTCGTTGCCGCCGCAGTAGCGACACTGCTTGACCGGAAGTTGATTCATCATAGTCGCTTCCTCCGTTTCTGTATTTTTGCAAACACACAATACCGGAAGAGCAGATGAATAGCCAATGAAAGAAGTGCCGATACAGAAAATTCTACGAAAGCAACAACGCCGATGTTATTTGGGGTTGTCCAGAAAATATTTCTATTGATTACAGCGCCCCAAAATATGACAGTGCTACATAGACATGGTTGGCCCTCTGTATTCCTCGTACACATTGCCTTTCAGACCGTGGGCGGCGCGCTTTTCCATGAGTTCCTCCAACCGCTTCCGGTCGATCTGGATGCCGCCGGGATTGGACTGCGGCAGCGAATGTTCCTGGAAGATCCTGCCCATGTGGTGGAGCAGACGGGTGACGCCCAGGAACACGTTGGGAGGTCTGCCGCTGTTCTGCTGTTGAAGAAGCGATTCGGCGTAGACATTGCCCTGCACAGCGGATTTGGTCAGCCAGTGGATGCCCATCGTTTTGTCGTACTCCACGCCCTGGCCCATGAGGTACAGCTTGCCCAGTATATACTGCGCATACTGATTCCCGTTCTGTGCCGCGCGGTCAAACCACTTTGCTGCTGCGGTGAGATTTCGCTCTATATTTTTTCCTCTGTAGTACTCCTTGCCTATACGGTAGGCGGCGTAGTCGTTTCCGCTTTGCGCAGCGGTTTCCAACCAACGCATCCCTTGTTCCGGATCGCGCACCTCCACATCGTCAGAGAGCAGGAGTTTTCCGAGAGCGTACTGCGCATAGCTGTGGCCCTGCTCCGCCGCCTGCTGAAACCAGTACCGAGCATTGACTGTGTTGGGTGTCAGCAGAGGCCCGTCCCGCCACAGCTTGCCCATGAGATACTGTGCGCGCTTGTCACCAGTTTTGGCCAGCGTTTCCAGTTCAGAGACAGTTTCGCTTCGCTCATCCAGAGTCAGGGTGTTGTCCCGAATCACATCCCGCAGTGTCCAGTAGTCATAGGAGGCGTTGCGGAACTCCTCCGGTTCGCTCTCCCGCTCTACGCCCTTGTCCTCGAAGAAGAGTTTGCACTGGAGGATGTTCTCCGCTTCTTTGATGACCGCATTCTTGATGGACCGGAATTCCTTCTGCTGTGACAGTGGCACACGCTTCTGTTCTTTGTCATGGTAGTACGCATCCACCTTGCCCTGGAGGATCTGCCACTGCTCATAGCACTTGCGCACGCTGGGGAGCCGCTCCATCTCATCCACAATTTTGTCAACCAATTTCTTTTGCGGCTTTGGAAGATACCCGTAGGACTTTTTGCCTTTTACATTTTCGAGCTGCAGAGCCAGTTCCAGCATGAGCTGCTCCGCGTCGGGGTGATTGCAGATACCCTCCTTCATGGTCCGCACCATTTCCAGCATTGCCTTCCGTGCTTCGTGCACCAGTTCATCGCGGGACACTGACTTCTGCTCATAGAGGTGGAGCATCTCATTCTGGAAGATGTGGTTGGTGAGCGAGGACTTAATCTGCCGGATACCATCCTTGCTGAGATAGGCCTGTCCCGCTTTTGCAGACCATGCCATCATGTGGACATGGGGATGCTCGCCCTCATCATGGAAGGCAGCGTACCAGCGGAAGTCGTTGGGCGCTATCTTCATCGCCGCAGCGATGTCGTTGCGGTGAGCACGGAGCAGGTCACGCCACGCGGCGGCGTTATCGAAACCGAGACGAGCGGCATCCTCTCGTTTGAGAGAGATGATGTGGGTCCATACATTTCCGGTGTAGTTCTCCAACTCATTCATAGCTTTGTCCAGCACCACACCATCTTCATCACCGAACAGACCGTGTTCACCCAGACGCTCGACGCGGGGACGAGTGGCGATGTACTTCATGTACTGGTCTGACTCGTGGAGCGCATCCCAGTTGGACTCCAGCGCCAGCGTGATGAACGCAGAGGCGTTGGCCTTGGTCGGCTTTTCGATGTAGTCGCTGTACTCATACAATTCCTTGACCTCTGGAAAGTCCTTTACCAGTTTTGTGATGAGCTGCTCCTGCTTTCGCGTGGGTGGACGGTCATCCGGGATGATCTCCACACGCTCACGGGTCGCGATGTACTTGAGGTAACCGGACGCACCACCGGTGCTCTTGATGTAGGGACTCTTGAGGATCAGCTTTGCCATTCGTCATCATCCCAATCCGTAGTTTCGTCCCACAGCTGCGCGCGCTTTTCCAGAGAGATGCGCCCGTTGGTCTGCTTCACATTTTTCACGCTCTGCGCACGGCGGCGCTTCAGGTCATCCCTGTCCAGCTTTGCGATGTCTGAAATGATCCCCACCAGCATATCCAGCTCCACCGCATGGTTGAAGGACAGTGAGGAGAGATTCTTCTCCAGAATTTTGAGCCGTCCATTCATTGCAGAGGCAATCGCCATGGGGAGCATATCGTTGTGGTTGGCTGAGAGCCAGTCCGCGTAGAAGCTGACGGCCTTGTCAATGAACTCATTCATGCTGCGGCAGTTGTCCGCTTCGTACCACTGCTCGATCTTCTGCCTGGTCTCCGGCTCCGGCCGGTAGGTCAGGCGCTCCTTGTTTTCGCTCATGTTTTTCACTCCAATCTTCGTTAATGTCATATTAGATGCCGCCGAAAAGCCTGCAACCATCGGTGGTTCGGGGACGGCAGACGCCAATCGTGAACAAATCCCCTGAAACAGACGCCAGAATACATGCACCTAAGAGGTTTTGTAAAACCCCCGTAAACTGCCCGCACTGCGGGCAGTTGTGGTCGCCTATAACGCCGGAAGCGGCGCCAGGGCTTTATCCCGCTTCTTCTTTCGTCCTCGTAACCTCGGCCAAAAGGGGCGATTTTCGCTCTCAAACCCCTTATGGGGGCTGGGACGCCACCCAGCCCGAAAGGGCGCACACAGCGGCACACAGGGGCGAACACAGGCCGGTTATGCGCTTTGTCCATCGTCTGCCGGGATGAACTGGATGCCCAGCTTTTCAGCTTTTGCTCTGGCTTTCTGCTGCATAGTAGCGAGGTCTGCTTTGGCGAATTGCCGGTCGTAATACGCCTGCGTGACTTCGTGCATCGGGACGAGGGTGTACAGCAGGTTGCCGTTTTTCTTGATGCCCTGCTTCGTGATGATCTCCGTGTTCGCCGTGACGATGAGCCCGCGCTCCTCCAGCAGTCGGACATAGTTCGCCACCGTGTTTCGGCAGTAGTGCAGCTTCTTTGCCATGGTCGCCGCGCTGGGGTGACACTGACCGGTCCTGCGGTCGGCGTGACGCAGCAGGTAGAGGTAGACCGCGATGGCTCCACCGGGCAGATCGAACTCGAGCAGTTCATTGGGTACAGGGAAACAGTTTTTCACGTGCTCCCAACCGACAGGTGGTTTCGTTCTTCTCATGTGCGCTCACCACCCTTCGTGTGTTTCTCCACCCACTGGATGAACTTTTCCTTCGGTACCACCATGCGATTGCCGATGCGCAGAGTGGGAAAATCTTTTTCGTGCATTAGCTCGTATGCGCTGGACGGCGCGACGCCCAGAGTCTTTGCCACCGTATCCGAGTTGAGGAACAGCGGCAGTTCGTCATAGCTTTTATAGATAGATGATTTCATTTTCAATCCTCCTGTTCGTTGAGATGGAACAGTTCAGCGAACTCCTCAACAGAATGAACGATGCCGAACTGTTTCAGTTGTTGGTAGCGGATCAGATCGCAGAGTGTCCGCAGACTGACCTCCGCGTACTCCAGCAGTTTATCCATAGCGAGCACCTGCTGGTATGTGCTCAGCACTGTACGCTCATCCGGCGACTGGAAATATGCGCGCAGCTCATTCGCCGTTGGCACGCTCTCCGGTGCGGCCTGCTGCATCTCCTGACGGACATAGTCGATGGTTTCCTGTTCTATATTCGCGGTCAGAAGATCCAGCAATTGTCGCTTGCTCTTTTCAAATTCATCCATGCTTGCACGCTCCTTTGTAGTTTCAGATGAGGAATTTATGACTGCGGCCAATCAGTCAGAAAAATCCCTTCACCTATTAGGACACTCAGAGCACGTTTGTAAACCAGAAAATAAAAAATTCTCAAAAAATTTGAGGCGCCCTGTCATAAGACAGAGCGCCCCAGCTTTTCGTGAAGCTTTTTCAGCCGCTTTGATACCGCCATTTTGGAAATGTCGTAGACTTGACCGATCTCCTCCATGGTCAGCTCACCGCTGTATCGAAGCGAGATCAACTTCTGATCCTTGGCATCCAGTTCTTCAA
The DNA here is from genome assembly GCA_045534105.1 of Lawsonibacter sp. Taxonomy (GTDB): domain Bacteria; phylum Bacillota; class Clostridia; order Oscillospirales; family Oscillospiraceae; genus Lawsonibacter. The sequence goes on from JAZSJB010000017.1 coordinate 16,424, forward strand.
TGGCTCCCCGCAGATTTTCAAGTCGGAGGTTCCGGAGCACGGCATCCTCCACGGGACGCCTGACATAGTCCGAGCCGGACAGCACCGTTTCAAACTCACTTTTACTCAGATGCCTTGAGTCCTGCTTTTTCTGCGCCTGTTCCCGCTTCTGATCCTGCTCCAGGAAGTCTGCGACCTCCTTTGGCACTGATACTTGCTCACCGTTGTATTCGATCACGACATAGTCGTTCATTTGTGTCCTTTCCGCTCTCGACGGAAAGGCGCACACCCGCGCTGCCGGCACAGCGCCAAAAACTGTAGACCTTCATGGAAGTTTCCTTCGTACAGGGAGGTTATGGTTGCCCTACGAGGCCCATGAATGTCTGAGGTCACACATGGGTGTGAACCTCACCGGAAAGCTGCGAGATTTAGGCTTTCGCCTAATTTCAGAGTAATGGAATAGCATGGTTTTGTCAATCACATAGTTGCGACAGTTTTCGTTCATTCTCAACACGTCTGCGAGGACGGCAAGCTGGCGCTATGCGTCGGAGGGCGGATTCTTATTGACTTCAGCAGCGCAAAATAATTAGGATCAAACCTTGTAATATTGGCTGTGTCTTTAATTTTGGAATTGTAGCTCTTGGGCTTTGAACTTGCAAGGTATTCGGAGAAAAAGATTGACTTTTTGGCAAGTTAGTTTATAATAATAGCTAATTTAATACGAACATTTGAGTGCCACTAATTTCGACAGGAATTGGTGGAGAATAGTGAACCCGGTTAGAATCCGGGACGGTACCGCCGCTGTATGCGTGGAGGCACCGCACGCGACGAAAGTCAGTCATTGGGAGCAATCCTGAGAAGGCAGTGTGGAGAGCTTATGATACGCGAGTCAGAAGACCTGCTTAAATGTGTTGAATGTCTATTTGCTCTCGATGTATGGAGAAATAGGTGAATTTGCTTTGCAGGAAAACGGCTGCGGCAGTCTTATACGACTGCCGCAGTTTTTGTTTTGCAAGGCGGAACTTTTTGCGCTGTTTTCTCCATTTAACCATTGTTTTTCAAGGTGTATATCACCTGAAAATAAATCATCAATCAAAATGGAGGAAACCAAAATGAAACTCACGAAGAAAATCGTTTCTCTGATGCTGGCATTGTGCCTTGTTCTGGGACTGGCAGCATGTGGAACTCAGGGAAGCGAAACCAAAGATTCCGCAACCAGCAACCCCCCGGTTAGCGACAACACCCCCACTAATCCCGACAACAGCGACACCCCCGAAGAAAAGAAGCCCGTTATTCTTGCTGTCAGCTTTGGCAGCAGCTATAACGAAACCCGCGACATCACGATTGGCGCTGTCGAGGCAGCACTGCAGGCCGCTTATCCCGAATATGAAGTCCGCCGCGCATTCACCGCTCAGACCGTCATTGATATTCTGGAAGACAGAGAAAAGCTTGAGATTGACAATGTAACTGAGGCTATGTCGCGTCTGGTTATGGATGGCGTTAAGGAAGTTGTGATTCAGCCTACCCATGTAATGCCCGGTGCAGAATATGACGATGTTATGGCTGAAATTGCAGTTTATGCAGATCAGTTTGACCGTTTTAAGGTAGGTGCTCCTTTGCTGACCGAGGATGCTGACTATGATGCTCTGATTGCTTCTCTGGCTGAAGAAACTGCCAAATACAACGCCGAGGGCACTGCTCTTGTTTTCATGGGTCATGGTACACATCACGATGCCAACTCTACCTATGCAACTCTGCAGGAAAAGCTTGTTGATGCAGGCTATACCAACTATTTCGTTGGCACGGTTGAGGCCGCTCCCACTCTGGACGATGTTCTTGCGCTTGTGAAAGAGTCTGGGGCCAAGAAGGTCGTCCTGCTGCCTCTGATGATTGTTGCAGGCGATCATGCCACCAATGATATGGCCGGCGACGAAGAGGATTCCTGGAAGACCGCTTTCCTGAATGCCGGTTATGAAGTTGAGTGCGTCTTGAAGGGTCTGGGTCAGTATGCCGGAGTGCAGGAACTGATTATAGCACACGCTGCCGCAGCAATTGCTTCTCCTGATCCTGTTGCTGCCGCTGAGATTAAAGCTGGCACTTATGAAATCAATGTTGAGTCCAGCTCCTCTATGTTCAAAATCGTGAAATGCGTCCTGACAGTTGAGGACGGAAGCATGAACGCTGTGATCACCATGAGCGGTGATGGCTACAATCAGCTCTTTGTTGGCACCGGTGAAGAGGCTACCGCAGCTTCTGAGGCAGACTACATTCAGGCAGTTTTGGATTCCGATGACGCTGTCACCTTCTCCGTCCCTGTGGAAGAGCTGAATGTTGAAATGGATTGCGCTGCATGGAGTGTTAGCAAGGAAAAGTGGTATGACCGCACTCTTATCTTCCTGTCTGATGCAATTCCTGCCGATGCACTGATTGTGGAGTAATGTTATGAAACGAACTATCGCAATTCTGCTTTCCTGTCTGCTCATTTGCTCTCTTTTTACCGCCTGCGGCAATAAAGAGCTGACTGACGGAAAGTATACAATTGAAGTAACTTTGTCCGGCGGCTCCGGTCGAGCAAGCGTAGAGTCACCTACCACAATCATAATTGACGGTGAGACTATCACTGCAACAATCGTGTGGAGCAGCCCCTACTACGAATACATGCTCGTAGATGGCGTTCAGTATGATCCCATTCAGACTGAGGGGAACTCTACTTTTGAAATCCCCATTATCCTGGATGAGGATATGGCTGTCAGTGCTTCCACCATTGCTATGAGCGAGCCCCATTTGGTGGAATACACTCTGCACTTTGATAGCTCGACCATTAAAGGAGAATGAACATGAAGCGCTGCACTGCACTTTTCTTAACAGTAGCCTTGCTTCTGTCGGTCCTTAGTGGCTGCGGAACAGTGGAAACCAAAGAGGGATTGGGCAACGGCTGGGAGCCGGAACGCAGCATGGAACTACAGTTCGCTACTCAGTTTTCCATTGAATACTACCAAGACGGCTATAAACTGCTCTCTCTTGCAGATGGAAGCAGATTTCTGGTGATACCGGAAGGTGCTGAACTACCAAAGGGGATTTCCAAAGATATCGTTCCACTGTATCAGCCTTTGGAGAATATCTATCTTGCGGCTACTGCTTCTATGTGTCTGTTTGATGCGCTGGATTCTTTGGATTCCATCCGCCTGTCCGGAACAAAAGAAGATGGTTGGCATATCGAAAACGCCAAACTTGCCATGCAGGAAGGACGAATCTTATACGCCGGAAAATATAGCGAACCCGACTATGAGATGTTGTTGGATTATCGCTGTCCTTTGGCTGTTGAATCCCTTATGATCGGACATGCTTCTGAGGTGAAAGATAAACTCGAAGAATTAGGTATTGCCGTTTTTATCGATCAGTCAAGTTCCGAATCACACCCCCTTGGTCGTACCGAATGGATTCGCTTGTACGGTGCGCTGTTGAACAAAGAAGATAAAGCGGATTCTCTATTTCAGCAGCAGGTTGACTACTTAAACGATGCGTTAAATGGTGAGAGCTCCGGTAAAACCGTTGCATTCTTCCATATCAGTTCTTCGGGCTATGTGGTTGCGAGAAAGAGCGGCGACTATGTCAGCAATATGATCGAGCTGGCAGGCGGCAAGTATGTCTTTGAAAATCTCGGTGATCCGGAAAAAGCCACCTCGACGGTAACGATTGAGATGGAAACATTCTTTGCTACAGCTAAAGATGCGGACATTATTATCTACAACAGCGCCATTGTTGGCGAGGTTGAAAGTATTAAGGAATTGATTGAAATCAACGGGCTTTTGGCAGAGTTCAAAGCAGTTCAAAACGGAAATGTCTGGTGTACAAGTCAGAACATGTACCAGGAGACAACGGAACTGGGTCTGATGATTCAGAGCTTCCAGAAGATTTTTTCTGGAGAAGCAGACGATCTGGACGAAGTTCCCTATCTTAATCGATTGCAATGACAAAAGGCCCGCCGTAGAATTATATGTTCTGCGACGGGCCTTTCTGCCCTATAAATAGGAAAACAATTCGATTTGTCGATGTATATACATTTTTCAGACAGAAAGGCGATCTCGATATGAAAGCAAACAAATTAACTACATCCGTATCCACCCACTCCACAATACGATTGGGTAATATCAGCCGTTTCATAGCCGTTGTCGTCCTTTTATCCGGTATGTTGATTCTTGGTTTGGTGATGAATGTCAATATCGGGTCTGTTTCTATTGCTGTGACGGATGTTTTTCGCATGATTTGGGATGGTATCCGCTATGGCATCGCCAACTTTTTCACCCGTGGCGGATATGCGGATGAACTGAGTTCCGTCATAAACAACTCAACCGAAAGTCAGATTCTATTCCGCATTCGCATCCCCCGTATGTTGCTGGCTGCTATTCTTGGTGGAGCATTGTCCGTTTCCGGCTATCTGCTGCAGGTCTTTTTCCGCAATCCCATCGCGGGTCCATTCGTTCTGGGTATATCTTCCGGTGCGAAAATGCTTGTCGGCATTACACTCATTTTTCTTGCCGGATATTTTGGAAGCGTTAGTTCTCTGACCCTGATTATTGCAGCCTTTCTGGGTTCTTTGCTGATCACGGTTATCGTCCTTCTATTCTCGCAGAAAGTGCGAAATATGTCGATGCTGCTGGTGATCGGTATCATGGTCGGTTACATCTGCGGAGCAGCAACCGATTTCTGTATCACTTTTGCCAATGACCACGATGTAGTGAATCTGACCAACTGGTCTATGGGTACATTTTCCGGTGCAAGTTGGGACAATGTAAAAACAGCTCTCTGGCTATGTATCCCGGGTGTTTTGGCGGTACTGCTGCTTTCCAAGCCCATCGGTGCCTACGCTCTGGGCGAGGGATATGCCCAAAGTATGGGCATTCGTGTAAAGCCATTTCGGATATTGCTAATTTTGCTCTCCAGTCTTTTGTCAGCCTGCGTGACTGCTCTTGCAGGACCAATTTCTTTTGTGGGTATTGCAGTTCCTCACATTACCCGGACGTTCTTGAAATCGTCGAAGCCTGCATTCGTAATACCGGCTGCGTTCCTTTGCGGCGCGGTATTCTGCGTATTCTGTGATTTAATAGCAAGAACTGTTTTTGCACCCACCGAATTGGCGATTGGCACAGTCACTTCCGTTTTTGGTGCGCCGGTTGTCATTTACATGATGGTGAAACGCCGCCGAGCACAGGAGGACTGACATGGAATACTATTTTAAGACTCATGATCTGGCTGTCGGATATGATGGAAATATTCTGATTCACGATATCAATGTGAATCTGGAGAAAGGAAAAATTCTCACACTGATCGGCCCCAATGGAGCGGGAAAATCAACGATTCTCAAGTCTATCACCCGCCAACTTGAAACGATTCGCGGAACAGTTTACATCAATGCCCAGGAACTGACCACCTGGGCACCCAAGGAAATGGCCAAACAGGTAGCTGTTGTGTTGACTGACCGTATTCGTCCGGAATTGATGACCTGTGCGGAAGTTGTGGCTATGGGCCGTTATCCATATACGAACTTATTTGGAAAACTCACACAAAAAGATACCGAGGCTGTGCAGGAAGCATTGGAGCGTGTTCACGCTCTCAATCTGGCTGAACAGGATTTTGCAACGCTGTCAGATGGACAGCGTCAGAGAATCATGCTGGCCAGAGCCATTTGCCAAGAGCCGGAAATCATCGTACTGGATGAACCTACCGCCTATTTGGATATCCGCCACAAAATTGAACTGCTGGACATTCTCCGTGAAATGGCTCAGAAAAAGAACATTACCGTCATTATGTCCTTGCACGAGATCGATCTGGCGATGAAGATATCCGACTATCTTCTTTGCGTGAAAGGCGATACGATTGAAGCATTCGGTCCGCCGGATGCTATTCTCGAAAACCACACCATTGAACATCTTTATGATCTGCATAACGGCTCTTATAATCTTCTGTTTGGCAGCGTTGAGTTGACGAAACCGGAGGGTGCTCCAAAGGTGTTTGTTGTAGCTGGCGGCGGTTATGGGATTTCTTGTTACAGAACCCTGCAAAAACAGGAGATCCCGTTTGCAACCGGCATCCTTTTTGAAAATGATGTGGATTGTCAGGTAGCAAGAGAACTCAGTAATCATGTTGTGGTTGCGCCTGCGTTTGAAGCGATGACAGACGCACAGTTCAAGGAGGCATCCGACCTCTTGCTCCGGTGTGAGGCAGTTATTGACGCCGGAACTCCGGCAGGAACTTTTAATCAACTAAACTTCAATTTGCTCCGACTGGCAGAGGATCATAATATCCCTGTTTATCGCAGCGAAAAGCCGCAGGAGGAACAGGTATGGAAAACATAATTCCCAGAGTTGTTCTCGCCGGTACAAACAGTGGCTGCGGCAAAACGACTGTCACCTGCGCTATCCTGCAGGCATTGGTCAACCGAAACAAGAAGGTCGGAGCCTTCAAATGTGGACCGGATTATATCGACCCGATGTTCCATAGTCGGATCATCGGTGCCAAAAGCTCTAATCTTGACCTGTTTTTCTTCTCTGAAAACACGCTGAAATATCTGCTTGCAAAGAACAGTGCGGATCAGGATATCTGCGTAATCGAAGGTGTCATGGGCTTTTATGATGGCATGAGTTTAACAACGACTACTGCCAGCACCTATGAGGTTTCGCAGGTCACACAAAGCCCGGTTATTCTGGTTGTTGCCGCCAAAGGTGCGTCGTTGTCTGTGCTGGCCACCATTCAAGGCTTTTTGGACTTTTGCCCTGACAACCATATCTGTGGTGTGATTTTGAACCAGTGTACAGCCATGACCTATTCGGTTCTTGCGAAAGAAATCGAGACACGCTTTTCCGGTAAAATTCGGCCTCTCGGCTTTTTACCTATGATGAAGGAATGTTCTCTGGAGAGCCGCCACCTTGGACTGGTCACAGCAGCAGAGGTACAAGGGCTGCGTGAAAAGCTGCAGATTCTGGCGGCGCAGGCAGAACAAACCATTGATCTTGACGGTTTGTGTGAGCTGGCGGCAACTGCCTCGTCCATTTCCTGTGAGGCCGTTGAACTTCCCTTGCAACAAGAAACGGTTCGCATAGCAGTGGCTCGTGACAATGCGTTCTGCTTTTATTATGAGGATAGTCTGGATGCGCTGCGGGAAATGGGTGCAGAGTTGATTCCATTCAGCCCCTTGGCTGACCGAGAGCTGCCGCAGAACATTCAGGGACTATATCTGGGAGGCGGCTATCCGGAGCTGTATGCCCAAAGACTGAGCGAGAACACTTCAATGTGCGCTTCTGTCAAAGCAGCTCTTGAACGGGGCGTTCCCTGTATTGCAGAATGTGGCGGCTTTATGTATTTGACAGAATCGATAGCCGGGTTTCCCATGGTTGGTTTTCTGCCGGGAAAAAGCTTTGATACAGGAAAGCTTACCCGGTTTGGATATGTTCGTTTGAAAGCCAAGCGTGATACGCTGCTCTGCAAATCCGGAGCGGAAATTTGCGGACATGAGTTCCACCATTGGGATAGTGAAGACTCCGGAAAATCGTTCACTGCCTCGAAAGCATCGGGAAAAAGCTGGGAATGTGTTCATGCAACAAATCGGCTTTATGCCGGATATCCCCACTTTCATTTTTACTCGAATCCTGACTTTGCAGTCAGCTTCTACAATACCTGCCTAAAGGAGAAGCATCAAAATGATTGAGAATATCAAGCCTATGGACATCGAAAAGCGCAGCTTTGAAATCATTACTGAGCTGCTTGGCAACAAGGTGCTTGACCCCCGGAATGAACTTGTGATCAAACGAGCCATTCATACAACCGCTGATTTTGACTATGCGGATAATCTCGTATTCTCTGAAAATGCAGTGGTCAAAGGCATTGAAGCCCTTCGCAGTGGCTGTGATATTGTGACCGATACACAGATGGCAAAGTCCGGCATTAACAAAACCATTCTTGGAAAGCTGGGCGGCACGGTGCATTGCTTTATGTCGGATGCAGATGTGGCAGAAGAGGCCAAACAGCGTGGGATCACGCGGGCCATCGTGTCAATGGAGCGTGCGGCAAAGCTGCCACGGCCATGTATCTTTGCCATCGGAAACGCTCCGACAGCTCTGATCGCTCTGCACAGTATGATGGAAGAAGGATCTCTTTCCCCTGCACTGATCATTGGCGTTCCAGTTGGTTTCGTCAATGTGGTGGAGAGCAAGGAACTGATTATTAACTCCAAAGTTCCTCACATTGTTGCCAGAGGGCGTAAAGGTGGAAGCAATGTAGCTGCGGCGATTTGCAATGCACTGCTCTACCAAATCATGCGGTGAGCATTATGGAAGAATACATCGTAAAAGACGGAAAGAAACTCCGTTTGGGATATACGACAGGCTCCTGCGCTGCCGCTGCATCAAAGGCGGCGGCATGGATGCTCCTGACCGGAAGGCGCAAAGAGAAAATCCAAATCGACACACCAAAAGGAATTACTTTGGATTTGGATGTGCTGCAGATCAGCACGGAAGATACTATCGTATCTTGTGCTATTGAAAAAGACGGCGGCGATGACCCGGATGTAACCAAAGGTTCTCTCGTCTTTGCACAGGTCACCCGTACAGAAACTCCGGGGATCATCATTGACGGCGGTCAGGGCGTTGGACGTGTGACAAAGCGTGGTTTGGATCAGCCGGTAGGCGCTGCTGCCATCAACTCTGTTCCCCGACAGATGATTCGCGAAAATCTTGAGGAAGTCTGCCGGTTGACCGACTATCATGGTGGCCTCTCCGTTGTGATCTCTGTACCGGACGGAGAGCAGCTTGCGAAAAAGACGTTCAATCCGAGGCTCGGAATCGTCGGCGGCATCTCTATTTTGGGAACGACCGGGATCGTAGAGCCGATGAGTGAGCAAGCCCTTGTTGATACGATTCGGGTAGAACTCCGTCAGCGCAAAGCAAACGGTGCCGAATATGTCCTGCTGACCCCCGGAAACTATGGCTCGGATTATATTCAAAAAGAGATTGGTATCGATCCTAAAACCGCGGTTTTGACTTCTAACTTTATCGGGGAGTCGTTGGATATTTGTAAAGAGTTGGGGTTTCGAGGGGCGTTGCTGATCGGGCATATCGGTAAGCTTGTGAAAATCGCAGGCGGTATGCTGAACACACATTCCAAATATGGTGACTGTCGGATGGATATCATGGCTGCTCACGCCGGTGCTGCAGGTCTTTCTGCCCCGCAGATCGCGGAGATGCTGGACTGTGCTACCTGTGATGATGCCATTCGTATTTTGAAAGAAAATGGTCTTTGTGCGCAAACTCTGGAACGCATCTCGAATCGGATATCCTTTATCATGGATCATAGAGTTGCTGGTGAAATGAATACAGGGGCAATCCTTTTTTCCAAAGAATATGGCTTTCTGACCGAAACAAAGAATGCCCGGTCACTTTTGAAACTGATTACGGAGGAATAAGTATATGGTGCATTTTGTTGGTGCAGGCAGCGGTGCGGTTGACCTGATAACAGTAAGGGGCGCTCGTCTTTTGGGTGAGGCCGATGTGGTCATTTATGCGGGTTCTCTGGTGAATCCCGACTTGCTTTCTTACACCAAGGAAGGGTGTGAGATCCACGACAGCGCGAAGATGACGCTGGAGCAGGTAATTGAAGTAATTAAAAAAGCAGAGGCCGAAGGAAAAGCAACAGTTCGCCTCCATACCGGTGATTCCAGCATTTACGGTGCGGTTCGTGAGCAGTTTGATGAGCTACTGGGGTTGGGCATCGAATATGATGTCTGTCCGGGTGTCAGTTCTTTCTGCGGAGCGGCAGCATCCCTGAAAACGGAATATACTCTCCCCGATGTTAGCCAGACGGTTATTATCACCCGAACCGCAGGACGAACCCCTGTTCCCGAGCGAGAGTCCATTCGTGCTCTGGCCGCACATCAGTCCACTATGGTACTGTTCCTCAGTACCTCCCTTACTGAGCGGCTTCAGGCAGATCTTCTGGCCGGTGGTTATCCGGGAAATACCCCTGTAGCAGTTGTCTATAAGGCTACATGGCCCGAAGAACGGATTTTCCGCTGCACCGTTGAAACACTCCATAAAACGGTAACGGAAAACGGCCTGACAAAAACTTCTTTGATCGTTGTTGGAAACTGCATGGGTGATAAATATCTGCGTTCTCTGCTGTATCATCCTGGCTTTACAACAGAATACCGAGAGGCGACAGAATGAAAATAGCATTGTTTGCTTATAGTCGCCAAGGGTGCCGAACAGCCCACAGAGTTATGTCGTTCTTTTCGCAGGACGATATCAAAGCCCATACAATGGAACGTTTTGAAGAAACGGGATTTGATCCGATTCGCCGTCCCGCAAAGCCCTTTTACGGGGAGCTGTTCTCTTGGGCCGATGCATTGATTTTTGTAGGCTCCTGCGGAATTGCCGTCCGCGAGATTGCGCCCCATGTACGGGACAAGCGAACCGACCCGGCTGTTGTCTGTTTAGATGAATTAGGGCGGTTTGTGATTCCGTTGCTCTCCGGGCATATTGGTGGGGCCAATGAAATGGCATCAAAAATAGCGGCTCATCTGGGCGCTACCCCGGTGATCACAACTGCAACCGATATCAACAACAGATTTTCCGTAGATACCTGGGCGGCCAGAAATGGTTTCGTGATCGACAACATCCACCGTGCAAAAATGGTATCAGCGGCTATTTTGGAGCGGGATATTCCTCTTTCCTGCGACTTTCCTATCGCAACCAATCTTCCAAACGGAGTTGTGCTTGGAAACAGCGGAGACTTGGGAATCAGCATTTCCTATCTGGAAAGGAGTCCTTTTGAACAGACGCTGAGATTGGTTCCGAAAATCCTGCATGTCGGCATTGGCTGCCGAAGAGGAACTTCAGCAGATGCGATCTCTGAGGCGGTAAAAGCTGCATTTGAGCAAAATGGGCTGGATGGCAAAGGTATTAAGTGTGTGGCATCTATTGATCTGAAAGCAGATGAAGCAGGTCTTTTGAAATGCTGTGAAGATCATGGACTGACACCTGTTTTCTATTCCTCTGCGGAACTTCTGGAAGTTCCGGGAACATTCACGCCGTCTGCCTTTGTGCAAAGTGTGACCGGTGTGGACAATGTATGTGAACGAGCTGCACTTAGGGGTGCAGATAAGCTGATCGTAAAGAAAACTGCCTTAAATGGTGTAACAGTCGCAGTTGCGGCGGAAAAACTGGAGGTGCGCTTTGGGTAGATTGATCGTTGTGGGCATTGGCCCCGGCAATTATGAAAATATGACCATTAAAGCTGACCGAGCATTGCAGTCTTGCGATGTTATTATCGGTTATCATGTCTATGTTGATCTGGTCAAAGAACGTTATGCGGATAAAGAGTTTTTGACAACACCTATGACACAGGAAACAAAGCGTTGTCAAATGGCAATTGACCTTGCGAAACAAGGTAAAACGGTGGCTATGGTCTGCTCCGGCGACAGCGGGATCTATGGTATGGCGGCGCTGATTTACGAGCTTAGAGGAGACTGCTTCGATCCTGAAATTGAAGTCATTCCCGGCCTGACTGCCGCTTGCAGCGGAGCTGCGCTTCTTGGTGCGCCTCTCACACATGATTTTGCTGTTATTTCACTCAGTGATCGGCTTACCAGTTGGGAGAAGATCGAAAAGCGCTTGGAATCTGCCGCAGCCGCAGATTTGTCCATTGTGCTCTATAACCCTGCAAGTCGTGGCCGTCCCGACCATCTTCGCAGAGCTTGTGATATCCTGCTGCGCCATCTTCCGGAGGATCGTCTTTGCGGTGTAGCGCAACATATCGGCAGAGATGGTGAAAACAAGCGTTTAATGTCCCTTGGTGAACTCAGGACGGCATCGGTAGATATGTTCTGCACCGTCTTCATAGGCAATGAAATGACAAGGGAAATTGTTCAAAATATGGTGACTCCGAGAGGGTATCGTGATGTATAAGATATGTGTTTTTGCCGGAACAACAGAAGGGCGTGAATTGGTTGAGTTCTTAAGCTCCCAACCTGTTGATGTTACCGCCTGTGTTGCAACTGAATATGGCGAAACACTGCTTCCTGCTGCGGATAATCTGACAGTTTCAGCAAAGAGACTTCCGGTGGCTGAGATCACTCAACTGCTTTCAAAAACAGCCTTTGATTTGGTGATCGATGCTACGCACCCCTATGCGGCTTCTATTACAGAAAGCATTTCTGTCGCTTGCCACGCAACCGGAACAGAATACCTGCGCCTTCTGCGTGGTGCTTCTGAGCTGTCTGGTGATGTTGTATATGTTCCCGATACGGAAACGGCTGCCCAATTTTTGGATGGTACAGAGGGAAATATACTCCTGACGACTGGAAGCAAAGAACTTGCGAAATTCAGTAAGCTCACCGAATTTGAAGGCCGTGTGTATGCCCGTGTTTTACCTATGGATGCGTCCTTGGACGCTTGCCATTCTGTAGGTCTGAAAGCATCCCATATCATTGCAATGCAGGGACCATTTTCTGAAGAAATGAACCTTGCCATGCTTCATGCCGTTTCTGCTTCCTGGCTTGTTACAAAGGATGGGGGCGAACCGGGCGGATTTGATGCAAAAGTTTCTGCGGCTCGGAAAGCAAACGCACGCCTTGTGGTAATTGGTCGCCCTGCGCAGAAAGATGGTGTTTCTTTCCCGGAAGTCATAGAGCTTCTGTGTACACGGTTCGGCTGCGCCTGTAAACCTCAAGTGGATGTCCTTGGGATCGGTCCCGGAAACCGAGAGACAATGACAGAGGAAGTTCGTCAAGCGATCAAACGAGCTGATTGTCTGATTGGTGCAAAGCGTATGCTGGAAGCAGTTGCTTTCTCTGGACAGCGTGTACACGATGCCATTGCGTCCAAGGATATCGCAGACTTTATTCTGTCTCATCATGAATACCAACGGTTTGCCGTTGTCATGTCGGGTGATGTTGGCTTTTTCAGCGGCACTAAAAAGCTGCTTCCGCTGCTCGATTGCTGCGAAGTGAATGTCCTGCCCGGACTCAGCTCTTTGGTGTATCTTTGTGCCCGCTTGAAAACATCCTATGAAGATGTCTTTGTAACCAGCGTACATGGTCGTCAGCACAATATTGTGCCAGATGTTCGTTCCCATGATCGCGTATTCGTGTTGGTCGGCGGTGAGAATGGTATGCAGGAACTGTGCCGTTCTTTGGTGGATGCCGGTCTTGGCAATGTGCAGGTCAGTATCGGAGAACGGTTAAGTTATCCGGACGAGAAGATCACACGGAACACCGCAGAACATCTTGTAAATGGTACTTACGATTCACTTAGTGTTGCTTTGATAGAGAATAATCATCCAGACGCCGTTGTGACCCATGGCCTGCCGGATCATAGGTTCCAGCGTGGCGCTGGGGCGGATGGTGTTGTGCCAATGACAAAGAGCGAAATTCGCGCGGTATGCCTGTCCAAACTTCAGTTGACCGAACGCGCTGTCTGTTGGGATGTAGGAGCCGGGACCGGTTCCGTGGCGATTGAAATGGCACTGCAGGCAAAGAAGGGACAGGTTTATGCTATTGAGCGCAAAAGCGCAGCTGTGGATCTACTGAATCTGAACAGAGACAAGTTCTCGGTTGAAAACCTTTCTGTGATCAGTGGCTGTGCACCGGAAGCCTGTCTTGACCTGCCAGCTCCCACCCATGCGTTCATCGGCGGAAGTTCCGGCAATATAAGAGAAATCATAGCCCTCCTGTTGGAGAAGAATCCCACCGTTCGCATTGTTGCAACGGCGATCTCTTTGGAGTCCATTGCAGAATTGACTGGCTGCATAAAAGAGTTCCCCTGGAGTGCGACCGAGGTTATATCCATGCAGGTTGCTCACGACAAAAAGGCGGGGCTATATCATCTTATGACCGGCCAGAATCCCATCTATATTTTCACCATGCAAGCCGGAGGAAACGAATGATGGAATGGTCTTTGGCTGCGTTGATCATAGGTTTTGGAATTGATTTAATTGTTGGAGATCCGCATGGTTTTCCCCATCCTGTGGTCTTGATCGGAAAACTGATCGATGTGCTGGAGCGTGGACTGCGAAAGGCGTTTCCCAAAACAGCTTTCGCAGAAAGAATCGCCGGAGCGCTGATATGGGTACTTGTTGTTCTGACTTCCTCGTTGGTTCCCGTTCTGATTCTTTGGCTTTGTCATGGCATCAGCCCCTGGCTGCGGTTGGGTGTTGAAAGCATCATGTGTTGGCAGATCCTTGCGACAAAATCACTCCGCGACGAAAGCATGAAAGTCTATCATGCGCTGGAAAGCGGCGATATTGATAAGTCCCGATACGCCGTGTCCATGATCGTCGGTCGGGATACAGCTGCACTGGATGACGCAGGAGTGACCCGGGCCGCCGTAGAGACCGTGGCGGAGAACACCTCTGACGGCGTTGTCGCACCGCTTATTTTTCTGGCAATCGGTGGTGCACCGCTTGGGTTCTTTTATAAAGCGGTCAATACTATGGATTCCATGCTTGGATATGTAGAACCCCCATATAAAAACATTGGATTAGTTCCGGCAAAGATGGATGATGCAGTGAATTTTATTCCTGCTCGTATTTCCGCACTTCTGATGCTTGTGGCGGGAGGTATCCTTCGTCTGGATGTTAAAAATGGATGGAAAATCTTTTGCAGGGACCGCTTCAATCACGCCAGCCCTAACTCGGCACAAACAGAGTCCGTTTGCGCCGGACTTTTGGGACTTCGGCTGGCCGGGGACGCGTGGTATCACGGCGTGCTTCACAAGAAGAAATATATTGGTGATGCGCTGCGGGAAATCGAGCACGAAGATATCCCACGTGCGGGTCGCCTGCTGTATGTAACTGCAATGCTTGCGTTACTGCTCTGCAGCATGATGAAACTGCTTATCATGCTCTAAAGGAGAAACAAATGCTTTATCGAACAAGTAACCCGCATGGCGGGGATATTTACGAAGAAAAAATAGTCCTGGACTATTCATCAAACACCAATCCTTTTGGTACGCCCCAAGGAGTTTTGGAGGCGATGAACAAGGTATTGACTGAGGTTCATCACTATCCTGATCCTTATTGCAGAGGGCTGGTGCGTGCTATTGCCGCTTTTGAGAATGTGCCGCAGGAGTATATCCTATGCGGAAACGGCGCTGCAGAACTCATCTATGCATACTGCGAAGCGATCCGCGCAAAACACGCCGTGGAGCTGGCACCGACTTTTTCAGAGTATGCCCTTGGTCTTGAGCGGGTCGGTTGTCAGATTGATCGGTACGTTCTACGGCAAGAGAATGATTTTGATTTGGATGATGGGTTCCTGAAGTTTTTGATGGAGCGCAAGCCAGACACCGTGTTTCTTTGTAATCCGAATAATCCAACCGGAAGATTGATCCCCTCCTATATGCTTGAGCGGGTGTTGGATTTTTGTCATCAGAATCACGCCCGCCTGTTTTTGGATGAATGTTTTCTGGATCTATCCGATGATGGAATAAGCATGAAGGAATTTCTAAGAAATTACCCGGAGCTGTTCATCCTGAAAGCATTTACCAAGAGCTACGGTATGGCCGGTGTGCGATTAGGGTACTGTCTGTGTTCGGATGAGGCACTGCTTGAGAAAATGTCCAAGGCAGCACAGCCTTGGAATGTATCCACACTGGCGCAAGCCGCCGGTGTGGCAGCATTACAGGAAAAGCAATTCTTGGCGGAAACAAAAACATTGATTCCTGTGGAGCGCCACTGGCTGAAAGACGAACTGGAGGCTCTTGGCTTTTGGGTTTGCCCCTCTAAAGCAAATTACCTACTATTCTATGGTAAGCCCGGATTACACACGGCATTGAAAGAGTACGGCATTGCGATTCGCAACTGTGACAATTATTACGGACTTGGCTCCGGTTGGTATCGAATCGCAGTACGGCTGCACGAGCAAAATGAACAACTGATCGCAGCAGTCAAGCAGATGTGCGGAAAGGAGTAGTCATGGCAAGAAATATTATGATTCAAGGCACGATGTCCAATGCAGGAAAAAGCCTGCTGTGTGCGGGACTGTGCCGTATCTTCAAACAGGATGGCTACCGTGTGGCTCCTTTCAAGAGCCAGAATATGGCGCTGAACTCCTATATTACCAAAGCAGGCGGCGAGATGGGTCGTGCGCAGGTCGTACAGGCGGAAGCGGCGGGTATCGCACCGGATACACGCATGAATCCCATTCTGCTGAAACCAACAACTGATGTGGGCAGTCAGGTCATCGTAAATGGGCAGGTCCAGGGCAACATGAAAGCCATGGAGTATTACCGCAGAAAGCGGGAGTTTATCCCCGCTGTATTGGAAGCCTACAACAGTCTTGCGTCCGAATACGACATTATTGTAATTGAAGGTGCGGGAAGTCCTGCGGAGATCAACTTAAAACAGGAAGATATCGTCAATATGGGACTTGCCAAGTTGGTCGATGCACCGGTGCTTTTGGTGGGTGATATTGACCGGGGCGGTGTATTTGCACAGCTTTACGGAACGGTTGCGTTGTTGGAACAGGATGAACGAGACCGCATCAAGGGAACGATTGTCAACAAGTTCCGTGGTGATCGGGCGATTCTGGAACCCGGCCTGAAAACGCTTGAGGAACTGTGTGGCGTTCCTGTTGCCGGCGTTGTTCCATATACCCATGTAGATATTGATGACGAGGACAGCCTAACGGAGCGTTTTGAAAAATCCACCGAGCGCAAGCTCATCGATATCGCAGTGATTCGCCTGCCTCGCATTTCTAACTTTACGGATTTCAGTCCCTTTGAACGATACGGCAATGTCTCCTTGCGCTATGTCGATAGTGTTGGAGACTTACATCAGCCAGACATGATCATTTTACCGGGCACGAAAAGCACAATAGCCGATTTGAAATGGTTGCGCCAATGCGGTCTGGAAGCCGCTATTCATAAAGCCGCAGATGCGGGCACTTTGGTATTTGGTGTGTGTGGCGGCTATCAGATGCTTGGCAGAACCGTATCTGACCCCGAAGAGGTGGAGGCGGCAGGCACAACGGAAATTCTTGGCATGGGCCTTCTGGATATGGATACGGTTTTCCGGGGGGAAAAGGTGCAAACCCAGACGACGGGCGTATTCGACGGCATCGCCGGTATGCTGTCCGGATTGAATGGGAAAGCCTACGAGGGCTATGAGATCCACATGGGCCGCAGCGAAGAAAAAACGCCCCCTCTTATGGGAGCGGCTAATGTGTATGGAAGCTATGTTCATGGTATCTTTGATGCTCCCGGCATCAGCGACACGATTTTGATGGCGATCTGTTCCGGAAAGGGCATTGACTTCCAAGCGCTGGAAACCTTTGATATCAGTGAATACAAAGAGCGTCAATACGACCTGTTGGCAGATGCGGTACGAAGCGGACTGGACATGGAGTTGATCTACCGTGTTTTGAATCGAGAGGTATAAGATGTCCGGACTAATTCACATTTATTGCGGTGACGGCAAAGGAAAGACTACCGCTGCTATTGGTTTGGCGATTCGTGCTGCAGGTTCAGGTAAAAGAGTTGTGTTCGCGCAGTTTTTCAAGGACGGAAGTTCTTCAGAAATCAATGTGCTTCATACAGTAAAAAATATCCAGACGGCACACTGTAATACTGTCCGGGGTTTCTGGAAGCGAATGGATGATACTCAAAAAGCACAAGCCAGCAAAGATTACACCCGCTTCCTTGCAGAGATCGTCACATTGGCAAAAGACGCTGATCTGTTGGTGCTGGATGAAATCGTTTCTGCCTGTAACCATGGCACGGTCGCAGAAACTGTAGTTTTAGACTTCTTACGGGATAAACCAAATGGTTTAGAAGTAGTTCTAACCGGAAGGAATCCATCGGGAGCATTGCTGGAGCTTGCCGACTATGTAAGCGAAATGCGAAAAGTTAAACACCCCTATGATTGTGGCATTGCTGCAAGAGAAGGAATCGAATTCTGATATGAGCAAGATTTTGTGCGTTATCGACGGTATGACGGACCCGTATTTCAGGGTCAACAATTACCCCAATCTTTCATCTATGCGTTTGCTCCGTCATGTTGATACGACGCAGGGGCAAACACCGGAGAGCCTTGGCTGCATTTTGCGACTACTGGGCACAAAAAGAGTTCCTTCTCATTTGAGAGGATATGCAGAAGCATTAGGCTATGGTATACCAGTCAATAAAAACGATTTGATTCTTAGAGGAAGCTGGTTTTCTTTGGATGAACAGGAATGCTGCGATGTTCCCACATCTGCGCCCGAATCACTTCCTGAAAGTGAGGGGCAGTATTATCATTTGGAGCAATATAAAAGCCTTCTTATTTTTCCGGGCATGGCAGGCTGTATTGTTGATATGGTTACTTACCCTCCTTATGCGTGTAATGGTCAAACCGCTCGAACCTTGTGTCCAAAGGGATGCGCCGTTGCAAGCCGTGTCTTTCATGCTCAACTTGCAAAGGAACGCTGCCTGATCCTTTGGGGACAATCTGCGCCAGCTAAAATGGTGCCCTTTCCGCAAAAAGCAGCCGTAATATGTGGGACACCCATTGTGAAAGGCATTGCTAAACTTTTGGACATGACCTTAATTTCGGTGTCTGGAGCCACAGGCGATACTGACACTAATTTGCAAGAAAAAACAAAAGCCGCAATCAACGCCGCCAAAAACTATCCGTTTGTGCTTCTGCATATCAACGGAGCTGACGAAGCTGCGCATCGCAAAAATCCAAATGAAAAGAATGACTTTTTACGCACGGTGGATACGGTTGTTGTAAACTCCTTGCTGCAGTCTGGTCACGACATCTATGTTGTTTCCGATCATGGAACCGATCCTGTTACTGGACAGCACATTGGGAACAGACAGCCCATGTTCACCAACTCCTCCGCGAAATTGATACAAAGAAGGTCTGACAAATCGCAAAAGTATTCGCATATGACAGAATCCGAACGTAAGGAATGGGCGATCCGTCAGCTTCAGAGTAAGGCCAAAGAGCTGGGTCACCTCCCTCGCAAGGGAGACTTCGATGAGATTACCATCATGCGAATTAAAGAAGTGCTCGGCCCGTGGCCTCGGGCGCAGGAAGCCGCAGGATTAAAAGAACGAAAACCCAAACGAGGGGGATCATCCAAATGAGCATAACAAAAACTATATTATCTGTCACACCTCTTGATAAAGCCGCTATGGACGCTACCAGACTGAGACAGGCGCAACTTGCGAAACCGCCCGGTAGCCTTGGGCGTTTGGAAGAACTGTCCATCCAGTTGGCAGGTATTACGGGTAATGTTCATAACCAAATCAAGAAAAAACATCTGCTGGTATTTGCCGCAGATAATGGTGTTGTATCGGAAGGTGTTTCCAGTGCTCCACAATCCGTCACACTACAGCAAACAATAAATCTGACACGCGCTAAGACCGGAGCCTCTACGCTATGTAAACACTTTGGGTGTGATATCACCGTATGCGATGTAGGTGTAAATGCTGATATAAAAGACACAAAGGTTTTGAACCGAAAGATCGCATATGGTACGCAGAACATTATCAAAGGCCCCGCTATGACGCGAGAGCAGGCTGTTCAAGCTATTATGATCGGCATGGAACTGGCAAAAGAGACAGAGGCAGATGTGCTTGGCGTCGGAGAAATGGGTATCGGCAACACAACAACTTCCTCTGCGGTTCTCTCCGTTTTACTGGATGCAGATGTGGATGCTGTTACGGGTCGTGGTGGCGGCATCACCGATCAGAGTTTCCGGAAAAAGAAGCAAGTCATCCAGACTGCAATTGAAATCAATCAGCCAGATAAGCAGGATGTGGTCGATGTGCTTTCCAAGGTGGGCGGGTTTGATATTGCTGCTATGTGCGGTGCGTTCATTGGTTGCGCTGCTACTCACCGCCCGGTGGTGATCGATGGCTTCATTTCTGCTGTTGCAGCGCTGTGTGCATATAAACTCTGTCCCAACGTTGTTCACTACTTCATACCCAGCCACGCCTCCTATGAAATCGGTTATCAACTGGCTATGGACGCAATGAATTTGACTCCAATCTTCTTGTTGGGAATGCGATTGGGAGAAGGCAGCGGCTGTCCTTTAGCCTTTGAGATTCTGAGTGCTGCTTGCGCCGTCATCAATGACATGGCGACATTCGATGAGGCTGGCATCAATGATGATTATCTGGAAGAAATCCGCCAAGGAGATAAGTTTACACCTTAACCTGATTCGGAGGTATATGCCGTGGCAATCTTAGTCTTGATATCCGGTTCAAACAACAGCGGTAAGAGTATTTATGCTGAACAATTGATCGCCAAGACAACAGGCGACCGTTATTATATTGCCACGATGCTCCCCTGTACTGAGGACAATCATCGTCGAATCGAAAAGCATCGGGCGCAGCGACAAGGGCTTGGTTTTGATACTCTTGAGTGTCCATATCAAATAGGCAATGTGTCGGTTTCATCGGATGGAGTTGTTCTGTTAGAGGATGTTTCAAATTTGCTGGCTAATGCCATGTTTGAAAAGGGCGGCAGCTCTGACAGTGTATTTCGTGACATTTGCGCGTTAGCTGACCGCTGCCGGATTTTTGTTGCCGTTACAATCACGGGTTTGAAAGATGATGGTTACGACGAAGAAACTGTGTCCTACATCAACGGTCTAAATGAAATCAATCAGAAACTGTTTGATAAAGCATCGGTTGCTATATCAATGCAGGAAGGAACTCCTGTATACCAAAAAGGTGATGCCTATGTTCTTATTTGAATCGCTCTTAGTAGCTATGTCTACATACAGTGCTATTCCGGTTCCTCAGTTTGAATGGAGCGACAGGAATATGAAATACGCAATATGCTTTTTTCCTGCAGTCGGCATCTTTTGTGGTGCTGCACTGTGGGGGTGGTTTGCGTTAGCAGAGTTATTAGAGATCGGTAGTTTCTTCTTTGCCATGATAGCAACCTGCTTGCCATTGCTTATTACAGGCGGCATCCACATGGATGGATATATGGATACGGTAGATGCTTTGGCTTCACATCAATCACGCGAACGCAAACTTGAGATTCTGAAAGATCCCAACTGCGGAGCTTTCGCGGTCATCTACTGTGGTGTATATCTTTTAACTTACGCAGGTTTGATCCATGAATTATTTGCGGCAAACTGCATCCTTGTCATTTGCCCGACCTTTGTTTTATCAAGAACGCTTTCTGCTTTGTGTGCTGTGAATATGCCAAATGCGAGAAAGGCAGGAATGCTGTGTGCCTATACGAAAAACACTGAAAAGCACACTGCCACAACAGCTTTGGTCACAGTTTTGATCATTGGCGGAACGGCATCTGTCCTGCTATCCCCGGTCATTGGAGGAATTACTGTCCTCTTTGCAATCGCATCGGTCTTGCTTTATCATCGCATGGCCATGAAACAATTCGGAGGTGTTACCGGAGATACTTCTGGCTTCTTCCTGCAAATCTGTGAGCTGGCCTGCCTGATCGGTGCCTGGATAGGGGTGCAGCTCGTATGATTCAGCTTATATTCATTCGTCATGGAGCCACTGCCGGCAATCTTGAAAAAAGGTATATTGGCAGTACAGACGAGCCTTTGTGCGACATAGGGATTGCACAGGTAGAAGCTTTAAGAAAGCACAATTTTCAAGCAGACTATCTCTATGTAAGTCCTATGCTGAGAACAAGGCAAACAGCAGAACTGTTATTTCCCCAAATGAGATATACGCTTGTGAGCGATTTCAGGGAGATAAACTTTGGGTTGTTTGAGGGAAAAACCGCAGCGGAGCTTTCATCTTCTATGGAATATCAGGCGTGGGTAGAATCAATGTGCCTTGATCCTATTCCGCAGGGAGAGCGCGTAACTGATTTCAAAGCGCGATGCTGTTTGGCTTTTAGAGAGATTATGAAAAGTATCCCGGATAATTCTTGCGTAGCGTTTGTAGTCCATGGCGGGGTGATTATGGCCATTCTGGAAACCTATGCTCATCCGAAGAAGGGATTCTATGAGTATCACATTGAAAGCGGAAACTATTTGGCTGCATCCTTATGCTGTGATAGTCGACCGATGATATTGCTCTGAAAACGGGTTTTTATTGAATACAGCAGCGCAAAATATGACCACCTTGAAGATAGCCAAAGCGCATATCTGTGCCCGATAAAAATGCATTGACTTTCGTCCTGACCGTAGCTATTATGTATGTGACATTCCCCGCCGCAGCTTAATCAGAACTGCGTGCGTTTTTGACCACAGCTCATGTCACATACACGCAGCAAATGAACGGAAACATGCGGGACAAAGAGCGGCGGAAAGTAATTGCGAGAAACCAAAAACCGCTAAAAACCAGTACAAACAAGCGGAAATTATCGTTTGCTGGGCGTTCGGGTCCAAGAGGCCCCGGGTTCGAATCCCGGCGCTCCGACCAGATCGCTGCGAACGACATATCTCGTTCGCAGCGATTTTCTTTTTCATTCCGCCATAGGGAGGTTTTCAGATGAAGTCAAATGCCGTAAAGGAATTTTCCCTTATTACTATTGGCACCGCTATTATTGCCGCTGCTGTATTCTTTTTTGCCCAGCCCCTTCATCTGACCTTGGGCAGCGTGTCCGGCCTTGCCATCATTTTGGAATGTCTGCTCCCGCTGCGCATGTCTACCATTGCGCTGATTCTTAACGCGGTACTGCTGCTCTTTGGTTTTCTGCTCATCGGCCGGGAGTTTGGTGCAAAGACCATATACACCTCCCTGCTCCTGCCTGTGCTGCTGGGCGTGCTTGAACGTCTCTTTCCCCATAACACCTCCCTGACCGGGGACGCGTTCATCGATATGGTCTGCTATCTGTTTGTGGTCAGCTTTGGTCAGTCCATCCTTTTTGCCCGCAACGCCTCCTCCGGCGGACTGGACATCGTAGGCAAGATCATGAACAAGTTCCTGCGCATGGACATCGGCAAGGCCATCGCCTTGTCCGGCATGTGCATCGCCCTGTCCTCCGCTCTGGTCTTTGATAAAAAGACTGTAGTGCTCAGCGTTCTGGGCACCTACCTCAGCGGCATGGTACTGGACCACTTCATTTTCGGCAGTAACATCAAGCGCAGGGTATGCATCATCTCCGCTCATCAGAATGAGATCGTGGACTACGTTCTCAACACCCTGCATAGCGGCGCCACCCTCTACCAGGCCAAGGGTGCTTACACCAACGCCCCCATCTCCGAGATCATTGTGATCGTGAATAAGCAGGAGTACCGCCTGCTCATGGACTTCATTGCCAAGACCGACCCCAAGGCCTTTGTCACCATCTATAATGTAAACGAAGTAGTCTATCAACCCAAAGTAATTAACAAATAAAACGTGAGGGCTGTCCGCCGCGGCGGACAGCCCTGTTTTCATCATCCAAACACGATTTTTCTGTAATTCTCCTGGTCGGTGTCGCCCTCGGTGCTGATGAGCAGCACGCGGGAGTTTTTATCCAGCTTCAGCGCCTTGCGCAGTTCCTCGTACCGACCGCTCATAATGCGCTCCAAAAGTCCCGCACCCACGGCGCCAGACTCGCCGGAAACTACCACCGGGTCTGCCTCGCAAGGCTTACCAAGCAGGCGCATACCTTGTGCGGCCGCTTCATCATCACAGGAAACAAAGGCATCGGAATAGGCATTCAGCACCGGCCAGACCACGGTACACGGCTCTCCGCAGGCAAGACCGGCCATGATGGTGTCCATGTCTCCGGTGACAAAGTGGAGCTTTCCATCATCGGCGGCAGCGCTGCGGTAGACACAGTCCGCCTTGTCCGGCTCAACAATGGCAGTAATGGGATAGTCTGCGCCGTAGGCCTGCACCATACTGCCCAGTACCGCGCCGGCGAAGCTACCCACCCCGGCCTGGAGGAACAGGTGGGTGGGCACGTGCTCCCCCATGGCCTCCAGTTGTTCCACAATCTCCAGAGCCAGAGTGCTGTAGCCCTGAACGATTTGGGTTGGGATCGTCTCGTAGCCGGGCCAGGCCGTGTCCTGGATCAGGATCCATCCGTTTTCTTCCGCGTCCTTTGCCGCCATGCGCACGGTGTCATCATAATTAAATTCCGTAATCTTCGCCCGTGCCCCTTGAGCACGGATGTTTTCAAGCCGTTCCGCCGCGGAGCCCTTGGGCATATACACTACCGCGTTCTGCCCCAGCACCCGCGCGGTCCAGGCCACACCCCGGCCGTGGTTGCCATCGGTGGCCGTGATAAAAGTGATCGGCTCTCGCCCTGCAAGGGCCGCACGCAGCGCATCAAAGGTCAATTCGCCCTTCAGCTCCAGAGTATCCTTCAAGTAGTTGGCAATGGCCCAGCTACCGCCCAACGCTTTGAAGGCATTGAGTCCAAAGCGCTTGGACTCGTCCTTCAGGTACACAGCGCCCACACCGGTCTTTTTTGCCAGACCGTCCAGCTTCACAAGGGGTGTAATTTCGTATCCGGGCAGGGTCGCATGAAAGGCTTTGGCGCGCTGTGCCTCCTCCCTGCCAATAAACGAAGTATCCGCCTGTCCGTGTTCTCCCCGAGTCCTCAGGCAGTACCGCATCTGCTCCATCTTCTATCCCTCCAGTATGTTCCAAAAAGAGGCTCCACGCTGTGGAGCCTCTTTGGGTTTAAAGGGTATCTTCACTTGAAATGTCCAGTGCGTCATCCATGTCAAAGGGTGGCTGCTCCAACTCAGCCGGAGGCTGTTCTCCGGCAACAGGTGCCACAGTCATGTCCTGACGATACTGCATCTCCTGCCACTGCTCCTTAGTGATGAGCAGCTGACGGGGTTTGGACCCCTCAAAGGGACCAACGACTCCCTTTTCCTCCATCTGGTCCACCAACCGGGCCGCCCTGGCATAGCCCAGCTTCAGCCGGCGCTGGAGCATGGACACGGAGGCCTGTCCGGTCTCGATGACCACTTCGATGGCAGCGGAGAGAAGCTCGTCATACTCATCGTCCACCGCCTCAGGGGCAGCGCCGCCCACGCCTTTGGCATTCTTTTCCTTCTCCGCTGCATGCTGCTCGATCTCATGCATGACCTCGTCGGAGTAGTTGGCACTGCCGGACTTCTTGACAAATTCCACCACCCGGGCCACCTCCTCATCAGAGATGAAGCAGCCCTGCACACGCTGCGGTTTACCGCTACCCAGCGGGGCAAAGAGCATGTCGCCCCGGCCCACCAGTTTCTCCGCGCCCATGGTATCCAGAATAATGCGTGATTCCATGGCAGAGGCTACAGCAAATGCGATGCGGCTGGGAATATTGGCCTTCATCAGGCCGGTAATGACATCGGCAGAAGGACGCTGGGTCGCAATGACCAGATGCATACCAGAGGCACGGCCCATCTGGGCCACACGGCAGATGGACTCCTCCACCTCTTTTGCCGCCACCAGCATCAGGTCGGCCAGCTCGTCGATGAGCACCACTACGCTGGGCATCTTTTCCATGCCCTCGGTCTTAGCTGCCAAAGCGTTGTACTCATCCAGCTTGCGCACACCCACCTCAGAGAAGGTGCGGTAGCGCTTCATCATCTCCGTCACTGCCCACTGCAGAGCACCGGCCGCCTTTTTGTGGTCTGTAACCACGGGGTTGAGCAGGTGCGGAATGCCGTTATAGATGCCCAGTTCCACCATCTTGGGGTCCACCATGATCAGGCGGACCTCCTCAGGGGTGGCTTTATAGAGCAAAGAGGTAATAATGGAGTTGGTACACACAGACTTACCGGAACCGGTAGTACCGGCAATAAGCAAATGGGGCAGCTTACTGATATCCCCCACCACGCAGCGGCCGCCGATATCCTTGCCAACAGCAAAGGAAACCTTGGACCTGCTGTCCGTGAAGTTTTTGGAGCCGATGACCTCATGAATGCTGACGGGAGAAACCGCCTTATTGGGCACCTCAATGCCCACCACAGAGATCTTGTCCGGAATGGGTGCAATACGTACGCCGGTGGCGCCAAGGGCCAGGGCGATGTCATCCGCCAGGTTGGTCAGCTTGTTCAGCCGCACGCCCTGGTCCAGTTCCAGCTCATACCGGGTGACCGAGGGACCGCGGACGATGTTGATGATATTGGCTTCAATTCCGAAGGAGCGGATAGTATCATTCAGCCGCTGGCGGTTGGTGCTCAGTTCACTCTGTGCATCACCCGCATTGTCACCCCGCTCCTCATTCAGCAGGGACAGGGGCGGATACTGATAGGGCTTGGACTCCTGCTCCATGGTCTGTTCAATGTCCTTGGCCACCTCCTGGGCAGCCTGGGCAGCCTCGCTGGCCGTCACTTTGGGCACCGCGGGCTCACGGACGATCTCCGGCACGTCAGGCACATCCGCCTCAATAGGCTCCTCTGTCTCCGGCACAGGGGCAGAAACAGGTTCCTTAAAGGGTACTACAGGCTCGTCCACCATACGGGACACACCGGTCAGCACCTCGTCCGGGGCTTTTACATTGGGCTTGCGGTTAAAGAAACCGCTCTTTTGCGGTTTTGGCTCACCCGCCACCTTCTCCGGGGCAGCGACCACAGGTCCGTCATCCAGAGGGATATCAAAGACCGCACGCTTGGTTGAGGGCATCTCCCGGACCGGTTCCGGCTGGGTCTGGCGTTTGGGCTTTTCCGGCTCCTCCACAGGAGGCTCATACTCCGGATGGGGCCGGCTGCGGATGTAGTCCACAATATCCCCGATACTGCGGTTAAAGGCCGCAAGGCCCATGAACACAGCCAAAACCACCAGCAGAATGGCCGTGCCCGGCACGCTGAACAGCTGTTTGCCGCCAATAGCCAGCACACCACTCACAACGCCGCCGGAGGCCAGCTTTTGGCCGGACTGCCACAGCTGGCCTGCCAGCTCCCGGCTCCAGGCATACTCATCCGCAAGGAACAGATGCAGGCCCGTACCCAGCAGCACCGGCAGCAGCAGCGCACAGGTCAGGCGCAGACGCACCGGTCGGCCACGGTGGAACGCCAGAACATAAAAGGCCAGCAGCAGCGCCGGTGGCATCAGGAAGAAGCCGCACCCAAACAGTCCCTTGAGCAAGGCGCAGAAGTAGTCAATAAACAGTCCCTTGATGCTAAAATAGCCCAGAGCGGAAAACAGCGCCAGTACAAGGCAGATGGCCGCCCATACCTCCCGGCGGATGGGGCGTTTTGCCGCAGTCTGCCTGCTCTGCCCGGCAGGACGACCGCTTTTATTCGCAGCGGCGGAACGAGTGTTCTTTTTTGCAGGTGCGGCCTTCCGCTTGCCGCCGGTTTTCTTTTGTGTCGAAGCCATGGTTATCTACAGTCCCTTCTTAGGAGGTTAAATCAGCGTCCAACCCATCAGGCTCAGGATCAAAGCGATTGCGCCCGCCGCCCAACAGTAGTAGGCAAAAGCACCGAACTTCCCCTTCGCGGCCAGCAGGTTGACCAGCCGGATGGAGATGTAACCCACAATACCAGCCACTGCCATGCCCACCAGATACTTGGGCAGCAGATCCTGGGCAAACCCACCCTCCAGCTCCAGAACATCCTTGACCTCCAGAATGGTGGCGCCCAGAACAGCAGGCAAAGACATGAGGAAAGAGTAGCGTACCGCGAACTTCCGATCAAAGCCCATTGCCATGCCCGCAGAAATCGTACAACCGGATCTTGACAGGCCTGGAACCGTTGCAAGTCCCTGTGCCACACCCACCAAAAGGACATCTTTCAGTGTGGCGGTGCGGGCCGTTTTTCGTCCCCCGGCCATGCGGTCAGAGAAAAACAGAATACAGCCCGTGACCATCAGCGCACAGCTGACAAACACAGGGCTTCCCCCCAGCGCCTCCACATAGTCTTTTATGAGCAGTACCGCGAACAAAGGCAGCGTACCCACAACGACCAACAGCACCAGTCGCCGGGCCTCCGGGATCTCCTTCCCCCGCCGTCTGCGGGAAAACAATGCGGCAAGCCCACGGAAAAACTCCGTTATCATCTGCGTCACATCGCGGAAATAGTAGACACATACAGCCAGCAGTGTGGCAAAGTGGAGCAGGACATTATAAAGATTATCCGGCTCCTCCATGCCGAAAAAGTGCTGAAACAGCGTCAGGTGGCCAGAACTGGAAACAGGCAGAAATTCCGCCACTCCCTGCACCAGACCCAAAATCACAGACATCAGATAGGTCAAATTATGTACCTCCCTTGTGTTGGTCATAATGATACTGATATCATATTAACACAATATGTTGAATAATTCCAGTTCTTTCTTCGATTTTTAGAGAATTATGTAAACAGGTGATTTCACCTGTTCTGTTTTTCCTGTTCCTCCTGCTCTTTTTTTCGCTGACCAATCATCTCATGCAGGCAGGTCAGGGCATCCGACAGCCCTCCAATCTGGTCAATGATGCCCAGCTTCACAGCCTCTTCCCCGTATATCACGCTGCCCACATCGGCGGCCAATTCCCCGGTCTGAAGCATCAGTTCCGTAAAGGTATCCCGCTTTACGTTGCTGTTGGCTGTGACAAATTG
This sequence comes from Lawsonibacter sp., assembly GCA_045534105.1. Classification (GTDB taxonomy): domain Bacteria; phylum Bacillota; class Clostridia; order Oscillospirales; family Oscillospiraceae; genus Lawsonibacter. The sequence continues at coordinate 44,844 of JAZSJB010000017.1, forward strand.
AATGATGCGTTCCTGAATGCGTTCAAAATAATAGAAGGTCTGGGGCACGCCGATCACCAGCCCATTCATGCGGACAGGATGGATGGTCATGGCGGCTGATGGGGCAATAAAGGACCGTTTGGCAGACACGGCCAGCGGTACACCGATGGAGTGTCCGCCGCCCAGAACAAGGGAAACGGTAGGCTTTGACATGCTGGAAATCAGTTCGGCGATACCCAGCCCCGCTTCAATATCCCCGCCCACCGTGTTGAGCAGCACCAAAAGTCCATCCACCTCGTCGCTCTCCTCCACCATGGCAAGCAGGGGCATGACGTGCTCATACTTTGTACTTTTACTGGTGGAAGGCAGCAGCTGGTGGCCTTCGATCTGCCCCACGATGGTAAGCACGTGGACGCTCCCCTTTTTGCTTTGGATCAGTGATGAACCAAAATCCACAATGGGCTGAATGGTCTGTTCCGTTGAAAGCAGCCCTTGTCCTTCCTGCTGCTTGTCCTTCTGTTCGTCCATAGTAATCACTCCTTTGCTTTCTCTTAGGATGTGTCAAAAGGGTGATTTTACTCTTCAGTGTACAAAAACAGGAGCCACCAATGGCGACTCCTGTTAGAACATATATTTTCTCGCATCACTGTGCTTTTATCTGCTTCAACAGTTCAACGAATTCCTCTGCCAGCGCTTCGCCGATACCGGGAGAAAAACGGCAGGTATCCGCGGCATAACTCCCGTGCTCAAAGCTCATTCGGGTCGGCAGATAGCCTATGCTGGCTTGATTGGCAAGGGTAAGCACCATGGTCATCTCAAAAGGCGAGTTCTTCTTGATCTCCATGCCGTTGGTGTCAAACATCTCGTAGGGAGCCAGAGCAAAGGCCAGATCGCCCACGCAAAGGGCATTGATGGTGATGGCGTCAGCGGCCGGCTTCTCCTTTCGCTTGGCGACCGCATTGGCATGGTATACACTGCTGAAGCCATATTCCCGGGCCAGCTTATTGGCAAGGTCGCGGTCATTGGTTTCAACATACAGATCCCATACCTTCTTCCCCTGCGGCGCCAGATGGTCTGTAGCATGGTTGATGGCATACTCCCGTGTGGAGCTGGCCGCACGAATGGGACCAAAGTCGGCGGACACATAGGCATCAGCGGCATTCAGCGCGTAATTGGCCAGCGCCTTGCCGTGGGCCACATGGTCCTGCTCAGGTACCACGTTCTCCTCTTTGATTTTACTGACGGGGTTGACGTTGCCGCAGGCACCGGTAAAGTAGGCAAAGCAGCAGTCCGTCCTGGCCTCGTACTCCGCACGCATGGCACCGGCAATGTCAGCAGACACATCATACTTCTTCTGTCCGCCTGTGTCGGTCTGGTGGACGCCGAAGTTGCACAGAATAATATCCTTTCCGCCCTCACGGGTGATTTTGGCCAGCTGCATCACTGGATCAGCATCCGACTCGTGACCCGCAATAGGCTGGCTGTGATTGCCAAAATTGGGGGTAGTGTAAGTACCGTCCGCCATGAGATAGTGGCGCACAAAATTCATGTTTTTTGTAGTAGTACGGGTGAGAAACAGCTGTGCCGGTTTCAGGTCGGCCAGGGCATCCACCGCCGCCTGCACCATTTGTTCCTGCAGATACTGCAGATAGCGGCCCACACTTTCCACATTCTCGTTCAGAGTATCGGGGGTCGCATGGGAATGGGTGCCGGAGACCTGAATGTGGCTCACGGGAATACCGGTCACTTGACTGATGGCAGGCCGGATGTGCGTAGTGGTGGTTTTACCGCCGTTAATGAGGTCGATGGTGAAGACCAAGGCGCGCGCTCCGGTTCCGTCCTCAAAGGCCACACAAGTGGCATACAGGGGATCCAAAACCGTTTGCGACATACGGCCGGAGGTGTTTCCATAGCCAGCCAAAGGGACAGACTCCTTTGGCGTAATGTCTGCACGGGCATAGCCTGCGTTCATTTTAAACATTTTCGCCGCCTCCTGAATTTCATTTTGTCTCAGTTGCTCTCATGCAGCTGCTCAAGTATTGCTGTAAATTCCTCCACCGCCCGCTCCCCGGTACCGGGAACAAAGCGGCAGCGGTCTACGCTGTACCCCCCGTGCTCAAATCCAAGGGCTGAGGGAATTTAGCTGCGATATTCGTTGGAACAGGTGGTGTACAGCGGATCAAGCACATTCTGGGAATGACGGTGGGCTTCATTTCCATAGCCGGTCAAGGGAACAGACTTTTGGGGGTGATTTCCGCCCGGCCAAACCCGACTTTGATTGCGCACATACGCATTTTCTCTTTCGGCTCCAGCTTTCCTGTTATGAAAAGCATACCTGCTTCCCCCCAAAAAAGCAAGGCTAAAAATATTTTCTTCTTTTTTATGCACCCATAAAGTCATTCTTATTCTTTGCAGCAAGTGAAAAACCGGAGCCGCACCGCAGCTCCGGTTTTTGTTATTCCGCTTCGAAAATCGCCTGAACACCTCGGTAGGTCATATAGCAGTCCAGCTTACTCACCGTTTCAAAGGGCGCGTGCATGGACAGCACGGGAACGCCGGCATCAATGGTGTCGATGTTACGGTTGGCCATATAGCAGGCCACGGTTCCGCCACCGCCTGCGTCCACCTTGCCCAGTTCGGCCATCTGCCAAACCACACCTGCACGGTCCAGCACACGGCGCACATAGCCCACCACCTCGGCAGAGGCGTCGGAAGCGCCGGACTTGCCCCGGGCACCGGTGTACTTGCACAGCCCCATGCCGTAGTTGACCAGAGCGCTGTTGCGCTTTTCATATACCTCTGCATAGTCCGGATCATAGGCCGCGGTCACGTCGGCAGACAGACAGAAAGAATGCTCAAAGCACACGTCCAAACGTACATTTTGGCCCTCACACAGGTCACCAACAAAGGTATCAAAGGCAGAGGACTGCATGCCGCTCACACCCTCGGAGCCGATTTCCTCCTTATCTGCCAGCATACACACAGCGGTACGCTCGGGCGTGCCAAGCTGCAGCATGGCAGCAAGGCTTGCATAGGCACACACCCGATCATCATGGCCGTACGCACCGATCAGGGAACGGTCAAAGCCGATGTCGCAGGCGTTGAAGGCGGGCACGGCAGCAAGCTCCGCAGAGATGAAATCCTCCTCCACCATGCCATATTTGCGGTTGAGCAGCTCCAGTACCGCGATCTTCACACGGTCAGACTCCTCATCCTCCGCCAGGGGGCGGCTGCCCACCAGAACGTTCAGATTCTCAGCAGGGAACGCCTCACTCAGTTTCTTCCCGGCCTGGCCGGCCCCGAGATGGGGCAGCAGGTCGGTAATGGTGAACAGGGGGTCACCCTCACCGCCGCCCACACTGACGCGGATGGTCCGTCCGTCCTTGAGCACTACCACGCCGTGCAGCTCCAGAGGGATAGTCATCCATTGATACTTACGGATACCGCCATAATAGTGGGTCTTGAGGAAGGCCATTTCCTCCGCCTCGTACAGGGGGTTCTGCTTCAGGTCCAGGCGGGGAGAATCAATGTGGGCTGCGGCAATGTTCACGCCGTGCTCCATTCCCTTGCGGCCCATAACAGCCAGCATGATTGCCTTTCCACGGTTGACCCGATACACCTTATCCCCCGGCTTGAGGGACATGCCCCGCTCATAGGCGCGGAAGCCCGCCGCCTCGGCCATGGCCACGGTGCGGTCCACGCACTCCCGCTCGGTCTTGCCCGCGTCCAGGTACTGCTTGTAGCCTTGGCAATAGGCCTCCATAGCCTCCATATCGCCTTCACGCAGGCAGTCATAGCCGTTCTTTTTCTTGTACTGCAGGGCCTTGCGCAGCTGCGCACCCCGGGTAAGTTCCTTGGGTTCTGCCATGATAATGTCCTCCTTACGGATTTAAGATCTCTAAAAAAAGTGTTCTTGCCCGGTCGGCAAAATCCTCCGCCCGGATGCAGTCATTCATGAGAATATGCTTACAGTTTGCCCGAAAATAGTCGTCCTGTTTCTGGGCTGCCACGCGGCTGCGGGCATATTCCTCTGAAATGCCCTCCCGGGCACAGATACGGCGGATGCGTTCCTCCACCGGGGCCAAAACGGCCACTGTAGCATCGCACCGTTCTCCCAGTCCGCTTTCAATCAGCGTGATGCCGTCCACTGCGGCGACCATTTTTCCAGCCTGCCGGGCCTGCTGCAAAAGCGTATCCACCGCCCGTCTAATATGGGGATAGACAATGGCATTGAGCCACTCCAGCGCCGCCGGGTCCCGAAACACCACGCCGCCCAGTTTCTTGCGGTCAAACTCTCCGTTCTCATCTTTCAGCGGGCCAAATGCGTGTTCTAATTCATTCTGTAAGGTAATATCGCTTTTCAGCAATTTGTGGTACACACCATCACAGTCGATGATGGCCCCCCCCAGCTTTTCCAACTCTCTCAGTGCCGTAGTCTTGCCCGCCCCGGTGGGTCCGGTGATTCCGATGATAGTCATAGTCACACCTCAATGATATGGAAGCCGGCTGCCTTGCCAAGCCGATTGGTCACGGCAAGTCCGATGCCGGCCGTATCCGGGCACTGGGCCCAGATGGCGGGCACATCCGTGTGGTCAAAGGCACGCAGAGCGTCAAAAATGTGCCGCGCCTGCTCTTCCTTGTCTTGCGCGCTTCCCAGCGCCATCACGTGTCCAGCGGCAGCCTGTTTGGGAAACCGGGACAGGTACTCGTCAAAGCAGATAATGCCGTCCCCCTCCTCCGCGTGGGCCGCGATATAAGAGGCGCTCCCGGCCGGGTCGCCCGCGACCACGGTAACCGGAGCCTTGGGCGCATAGTGGCGGTAGGCCATGCCGGGGGCCTTTGGCTTCTCCCCTGCCTTCATTTGTCGGGTCACGGCGGCGTCCACGTCCACAGGGCCCAGCACCTCACGCAGCTGCTCCAGCGTCACACCGCCGGGCCGCAGCAACCTCGGAGGCATACATGTCAGGTCAATGATAGTCGACTCCACCCCAACGCCACAAGGACCTCCGTCCACAATGGCGTGGATCTTGCCATCCATATCCTCCAACATGTGCCTTGCCGTGGTGGGGCTGGGCCGGCCGGAGGTGTTCCCGGAAGGGGCGGCTACCGGAACGTCAGCCAGGGCAACGATCTCCCGGCACAGCTCATGACCCGGACAGCGCATGCCCACCGTATCAAGGCCGGCAGTAACCACATCGGGCACATTGTCCCGCCGGGGCAGCACCATGGTCAATGGGCCGGGCCAGAACCGCTCCGCAAGCTGATAGGCCGCTTCAGGAATGTCCCGGCAATAGCGCTCCAGCCAGTCTGCGTGGGGAATGTGCAGGATGAGCGGATTGTCCTGGGGACGACCTTTGGCAGTAAAGATATCTGCCACCGCCTTGGGGTCAAGGCCATTGGCGCCAAGTCCGTACACAGTCTCCGTGGGGATGCCTACAAGCCCCCCTTCGCTGAGGATGCGGGCCGCGATCTCTATTTCATTTTGGGTCAGATACTTCGTTTCCACACAAAAAACCCCAATTATCTCTGTCCAAGAATAATATTCAGCAGTTCCCCGGGCGTGCGGGCAATGTGATCGGCCCCCTCGTTCTCCAGCTCCTGCCGGGTACGAAAGCCCCACAGCACGCCGCAGGATGCGATTGCGCCATTTTTAGCGGTCTTGATATCCACGTTGCTGTCCCCTACGAACAGGGTACTCTCCGCCCTTGCGCCCATACGCTCCATCAGCCGGAACAACAGGGTCGGGTCCGGTTTGACAGGCTGTTCGGGCAGCACCCCCTGAACAAAGGGAAATACACCGGGGTAATAGCGTTCCATAACTCCCTGCGCCGCGCTGTCAGGCTTATTGGTAAGCACCGCAACGGACACTCCGACCTTCTTCAGTTCTTCCACGACCTGCTCCATCCCCTCATAGGGATGGGTATTGTCCGTTTTATGCTCGCCATAGTAGATTTGAAATTCTTCCTGCACCTGTTCCCATACACCTGGCCGCTTAGCCTGCTCCGGAGTGGTTCGTTCCAGCAGCTTTACCATGCCGTTGCCCACAAAATACTTGTATGCGTCCCGCTCATGGGTAGGCCAGCCGTACCGCCCGCACACCCAGTTGACGCTGTTGGCCAAATCATCCAGCGTGTCCAGGAGCGTACCATCCAGATCAAAAATCACATGGGTAAACGGTTTTTTAGGCGTAGGCATTGATCTTCATGCCCCCAAGCTCAATAACCGTATCTTTTGGAAAACCCGCACGCATCAGATAGGTTTTGACCGCCCCTTGAGCCACCTTGGGATTCATCTTCTCGTCCTCCAGCTCCATGTCGATGCGGCCGTCCAGACCGCCGCAGACATAGCCGCCGTCATCCATAATCTCGTTGAGCCCCTCAACAACGTCCGCAAGCTCCATGCCTTCGGGCAGGGCCGTGTAATGCACATATAGATCCATTTTCTCCACCCCTGTGTTATTGTTGTTCTTTCAAGTGCTCCGCCTGATCCGCCGTGATCAGAGCATTGATGACTTCCTCCAGATCGCCGTCCATAATGCGCTCAATCTGATACAGAGTCAGGCCGATGCGGTGGTCGGTCACCCGCCCCTGGGGGAAATTATAGGTGCGGATACGCTCGTTTCGCATACCGCTGCCCACCTGACTGCGGCGCTGGGCGGTCAGCTCACCGCTCACACGCTCCTGTTCCTGTTCATAGAGCCGGGAAGCCAAAATACGCATAGCCTTGTCACGGTTCTGGAACTGGCTGCGCTCCTGCTGACACTCCACCACCATGCCCGTTGGCTTGTGGATCAGGCGCACGGCGGAGGAGGTCTTATTCACGTGCTGTCCTCCCGCGCCGGAGGCACGGAACACCTGCATCTCCACGTCGGCGGGGTCGATCTTCACATCCACCGTCTCCATCTCTGGTAGCACCGCCACCGTAACGGTGGAGGTGTGTACGCGCCCCCCCGACTCCGTCTCCGGTACTCGCTGCACCCGGTGTACGCCGCTTTCAAACTTGAGCCGGGAGTAGGCTCCCGCCCCTTCAATTGTAAAGGATATTTCCTTTATACCGCCCAGTTCTGTTTCGCTGACGCTGTTGACCTCCGTCTTCCAGCGGCAGCTCTCAGCAAACATGGAGTACATGCGGTACAGGGAGTGGGCAAACAGGGCTGCTTCCTCCCCGCCAACGCCCGCGCGGATCTCCACAATGACATTTTTATCGTCATTTGGGTCCCGGGGCAGCAGCAGAATCCGCAGTTCCTGCTCCAGCCGTTCCAGGTCCTGCTTGGTCTGCTGCAGGTCTTCCTGTGCAAGCTCTTTCATCTCCGGGTCATCCAGCAGCGTCAAGGCACCCTCTTTGGCCTGCTGCGCCGCACGGTAGGCCCGGTAAGTTTCCACCACCGGGGCCAACTGAGTCTGCTCCTGGTTGAGCCGGGCCACCTGAGCCGGGTCATTATAGGTCTCCGGAGCGGCCAGCCGAGCCTCGATCTGACTGTATTTGGCCTCTACGGCATTCAGTTTGTCCAGCATAGCCTGCCTCCTTCCCTATATTATCGGTCAAAAACAAAAGATTTTACAAGGGCCAGCGGCTCCCGGATATACATCCAAATCCGGGACGGTGCGTGGGAGCTGGGCGCAGCAAGGGTGGACAAATGCTCCCCCTCCCCTGTCACCCGGTCCCAGAGCATCCGGGCGCGGGTCAGGTGGAATCCGTTGGATACTATCAGTACGCCCTGCTCTATATCAAGGTCCCGTTCCCCCATCACCTGCGCGCTGTATATGATGTTCTGATGGGTGTTGTGGGAAAGCTCCTCCACAATAACACGCTCCGGGCTAATACCTGCCTTCACCAGATAATCCTGCATGCAGGCCGCTTCACTGGTGTACTCGTCCGGACCCTGGCCGCCGCTGACGATAACCATCACATCCGGGTGTCCATCCAGATAGTCAAGCGCCTCGTCCAGTCGGTCCTTCAGAAGAATGGATGGACCCCACGGGTGGATCTGGCAGCCCAGAACGATCATGGTCTGAGGCTGGCCCTGAATGTGGTCATAGCTGCCGTAAAGTACCGCACCAAGCAGCAAACCAAAAAGCAGCACCCCCACCGCAGTCAGTACCAGCAGCGCCCTGAACCATTTGCTTTGCAGCATCCGCTTCATCCTCTGGCCTCCTCCAGCTCAGCACTCAGCCGTTCCCAGCTGCCATACAGCTTCAGGATCTCCTCCTCCAGTGCTTCACGCTGCTCGTACAACTCCTGCAGCTTCAGGTAGTCGGCAGAGGCCTCCTGGATCTGCTCGGTCAGTTCAAACATCTGCTCCTCAGCCCTGGCGACCGCCCGCTCGGCGGCAGCTACCTCCTTTTCCAGGTTTTTGGTCCCGCCGGGACGCTTGGGCTTGTCCTTGCGCGGTTCCTGTCTGGTCTGGGACACAGGCTCCGGCTGCAGGCTTTTACGCGCCTTGGCCGCCAGATACTCCTGATAATTTCCTCGGAAATCTATGATCTTGCCGTCCTGCAGTTCCCAGATACGAGTGGCAAAACGGTCAATAAAATAGCGATCGTGGGAGACAAACAGCAGTACGCCGTCATACTCTTCCACCGCCCCCTCGATCCATTCCCGGCTGGCAATGTCCAGATGGTTGGTGGGCTCGTCCAGAATGAGGAAGTTGATCTTCTCATCCATCAGCATGCAAAGTCGCAGGCGGCTGCGCTCGCCGCCGGAGAGAACGGACACCTGTTTGAATACATCCTCTCCCCGGAAGTTAAAGGCCGCCAGACGGTTGCGGGCGGTCTGGGCGGTGCAGTCCTGGTCATAAATCATAGTGTCCACCAAGGTACGCTCCGGGTGGTCAAAGGACACCACCTGCGGCAGGTAACCTACCTTTACAGTTGGACCCATACGCAGCTTTCCTTCGTCCGGCTGTTCTTCCCCGGTAATGAGCTTGATCAGAGTCGACTTGCCTGTTCCGTTGTCACCGATCAGTCCGATGCGTTCGCCGCCGATGATCTCCAGGTCCAGGCCACTGAACAACACCCGGTCCCCGTAGCCCTTGGCAAGCCCCTTGGTAGTCAGCACCTCGTCCCCGTGAAACTCCCGCTCCCCAAAGCCCATTTCCAGCTTTCGGACCTTTGTGGGCTTGTCCATGGTACGCATACGCTCGATACGCTTTTCCATGGATTTGGCCCGGCGGAAGGTCTTATCCATGCCGGAATAGGCCCAAACACGCAGCTGCTCTGCTGCCTTCTCCAACTGTTCGATCTTGGCCTGTTCCTTTTCATACTGCTTTAATTTTTCCTCAAAGCGGCGTTCTTTCTCTACGGCATAGAAGGTATAATTTCCCTCATAGAACTCCGCCTTGCCGTCCTGGATCTCAATGACCCGGCTGACCACCCGGTCCAGAAAATAGCGGTCATGGGAAATAGCAAGAACAGTACCCTTAAATTTTTTCAGATACTCCTCCAGCCACTCCACCGCGTGCAGGTCCAGATGGTTAGTAGGCTCGTCCAGAAGAAGGATATCCGTATCCTCCAGAATGAGCCGGGCCAGATTGACTCGGGTCTTTTCACCGCCGGACAAATCGTCAAATAACTGTTCCCGCATGGACCGGGGTATGGTCAGGCCGTTGCACACCTTGTTTTTCCGGGTGTCGGTGTCATAGCCGCCTCCAGCTTCAAAGGCGGCAGCAAGGGTATCATACCGACGCAGAACATTGGGATCGTTCCTCTCCCCCATCTGCACGGCAAGCTCACCAAGCTCCCGCTCCATGACCTTGAGCCGTTCAAAGGCGGTGTCCAGCACGTCCTCCACCGTATAACCGGCGGGATAGACCGGAATCTGGGAGATGAGCCCCAGGCGCTTGCCCGGGGCTATCATCACATCCCCCTCATCCCAGTCCACTTCCCCGGTGAGAATACGAAATACGGTGGTCTTACCGCTGCCGTTTTTGCCCAGCAGGCCCACTCGCTCCCCGGTATCCACCTGAAAGGTCAATCCGTCCAATATTCGACTGCCGACCTCATACTCTTTTACAAGGCCGGAAACTGAAATCTCGATCATGTTCCTGTCTCTTTCAGGCAGAGCACGCTCCGCCGGTCGTCATTCTTCCGTAGTGATGCGCTTGAGATACTCCACAAGCTCCTCCATGGCCATTCCTCTGGATGCCTTGACCAGAATGGTGCTGTCGGGACGCACATTGTCCTTGAGCACCGGGATGGCCGCCCCCTTATCGGGGCAGTGGAATACGGCGGGCACCCCCGCCTTTTCCGCAGCCTGGGCCATATGATTCGACAGCTCGCCCACCGCCACAAGGCAGTTGACCCCTGACTTGCCCAGATACTCGCCCACACCCGCGTGCAGAGCGGGAGCCAGACTGCCCAACTCAAACATATCGCCCAGCACAGCCATTTTGAAGGCACTTTTGCTGTCGCTGAGCACACCGATGGCCGCCCGCATAGATTGGGGATTGGCGTTATAGGTGTCGTTGAGAATGGTGATGTTCTGCCCACGCCGGAGTACGTTCATACGCATCTTGGTGGGTTCAAACTGCAAGATCCCCTTGAGGATCTGCTCCCGGGTCAGTCCAAAGCGCTCTCCCAACGCCACGGCAGTTAGCGCAGGATAAATCATGTGCTGGCCCAGGGCGGGGATCTCCATCTCGTACTCCCCCCGGGGGGTAACTGCGGTGCAGCGGATGCTGCTGCCCTCCCCGCTGCGTACGTCCACAGCCCGGTAATCCGCGCTTTCTGCGTTCCCGTAAAAGACCGTTTTAAAGGGAAGCGTACCATTCAGTGCGGACAGCAGCTCGTCATCCCCGTTGAGAATGGCGGCTCCCTCCGGTTTGAGGTGGTTGAACATCTCGCACTTTGCCTTAAGAATATTTTCCCTACTGCCCAGATTTTCAATGTGGGCGTCACCCACGTTGGTAATCACGGCCACGTCGGGCTTTGCGATCCCACTGAGGTAATCGATCTCTCCGGCCTGGCTCATGCCCATTTCTATGACAGCGATCTCATGGCTCTTGTTCAGACGCAGCAGGGTCAGAGGCATGCCCTCCCGGCTGTTCATATTGCCCTCGGTCTTGAGCACCTTGTATTTCATACCCAGCACCGCGGCTACCATATCCTTGGTGGTGGTTTTGCCTACACTTCCGGTAATGCCCACCAGAGGAATGGGGAATTTGGTGCGGTAGTACGCGGCCAGATCCCGCAGAGCGCGCAGGGGACTGCTCACCTTGATATAGAACTTTCCGGGCAGATAGCTCTCCCGTTCCCTTGCGGTAAAACAGCCCGCCGCGCCGTTTTCCAGTGCGGAATTGATATAGGCGTGACCGTCAAAGCGTTCCCCAACCAGAGGGACAAACAAGGCTCCGGGATGGATGGTACGGCTGTCCGTCTCCACCCGGTCCACCGTGATGCCCAGATCAGAAACGTCACCCAGCAGTGTACCGTTCACTGCCTTGAGAATCTCACCCAAATTGATGGGTTCCATGCTGCTCATTCTCCTTTTTTGCGCGCGTCCAGAGACACGCTGATGATGCGCTCACAAAGCTCACCGTAGCCGATTCCAACCGCCGCGGCCTCCTGAGGTACCAGACTGGTGGGGGTCATACCCGGAAGGGTGTTGATCTCCAGGAAGTAGGGCGTACCGTCCGGGGTAATGATATAGTCCGCCCGGGCATAGACGCTCAGGCCTAAAGTGCAGAATACCTCCTGAGCGGACCGCGCCATGCGCTGCTCCCATTCCGACGGAATATCGGCGGGACAGACCTCCCGGGTCGCTCCGGCCTGATATTTGTTTTCATAATCGTAAAAACCCTCTTTGGGGATGATCTCAATGGAGGGCAGCGCCTTCCCTTCCAGAACGGCGATGGAAAACTCTCTGCCCCGAACAAACTGCTCCAGCACGGTGCGGCCGCCCAATTCCCGGCTCTTTTTCAGCGCCGCGCGCAGTTCCTCAACCGTATTGGCAATATACACTCCGATGGAAGAGCCGCTGGCCAGCGGCTTGACCACCACAGGCAGCGAGGTACGCGCCACAATGCTCTCAATATTCTCCCGGGCACAGTCCACTGTCTCCCAGTGGGGCGTATCAACACCGGGCCGGTCCGCTACCAACCTCTTGGTCATATCCTTATCCAGAGCCAGCGCGCTGCTGAGATAGTTGGCCCCGGTGTAGGGGATACCTAGCATATCCAGTGTGGCCTGAACACGCCCATCCTCTCCGCAGGTGCCGTGCAGGGCCAGGAACACGCAGTCCGCCATGGCACACAGCTCCAGAACACCGGGGCCAAAGTGGCTTGCGGACTTGTCCCGGCGGCTGTTCTTCACTTGCGCAAGGTCGGGAGCCTGGGGGGACACCTTCTTAAATTCCTCAGGGATGGGAGCGGTAAACAACTGCTCAGGGCACTCCACTCCCCTGCCCTCCAATCCGAAGAACAGGTCTACCAGCGCCGCCTCATGGCCCCGGTCACGCAGAGCCTGACAAACCATGGCACCGGAGGACAGGGACACATTGCGTTCCGGGCTAAGTCCGCCGGACATCACTACGATTTTCATATCAAACACCTCTTAACGGCATACTCTCTCATATTAAATTTATACACTATTAGAATATTTTAGCACGTTTCCCTTTAATACACAATGCCGTCATTGGCTTTTTCCCTGTTTTTTCCGTCCCGGTCTGTGGGCTGTGCCCGTTCCGGCGCACCATTTGCCGCCAGGGACATAGAATAATTCGGAAGCAGTATCCAATTCCAATTCCATATCAGGAGGTATGTTTCATGCCTGAAAAGGTTACGCCCGGCCCTGTTGCTGATGATTTCAGCATCCGGGAGGCCGTGTGCATACACACCAAGAAGATTTTTGATTCCTGCCGTGACAAGGACTGTATCGAAGATCTGAGAGTTTATCTCACCAGAGAATCCCAGGAGGTTCTGGAGCACGCCCTGTCCGTCAAGGCAGGCACCGCCCAGCTTCTGTGCGCCGGAATCGATGTGGAGCCGGTGAGCTTTAACCGCGGTTTCTATACCGTGGATGTGCGCTACTTCTACCGGATCACCGCCAACGTGTGTGTGGGTGCGGCGCGCCCGGTGGAAATCTGCGGTCTGGCCGTGTTCGACAAGCGGGTCATCCTGTTCGGCAGTGAGGGCAGCGCCAAAGTGTTCTCCTCTGCCAACGGGCCTATCGACTGCCAGTGTCCCTGCACCCACATGCCCACCGCCGTGGTGGAGGCTGTGGACCCCATTATTCTGAACATGAAGATGGTGGACGTGTGTCAGTGCAATCCCTGCCAGTGCGAGGTGGCCGACATTCCCGCCGGCATCTGCAACGCCTTTGGTGGTGAACTGGTATTTGGCGGCGATACCCGCCGTCTGTTCGTCTCTCTGGGTCAGTTCTCCATCATCCGTCTGGAGCGGGACACCCAGCTGCTCATGCCCGCCTATGATTACTGCATGCCCGATAAGGAGTGCACCTGCAGCGGCAATGATGACGACCCCTGCGAAATCTTCCGCCATGTGAAGTTCCCCGTGGATGAGTTCTTCCCGCCCAACACCACCTGCCCATGCCCTGATACCTACCGGGATTTCCGGGGCTGCTGCAACTGAAAAAATATTCCTCCTTTTGCTGTCCGCGCCAATCTGCGCGGGCAGCTTTTTGAATTGTATAACGAAAACCACTGGCTAGGCCAGTGGTTCAAAAGAGCCTATGGCGATGAATAAAAAGCCCTGTTAGAATTACGTAGCGGTCTGCCAACTGCACGAAAGACTAACAGGGAGTGACATCCATTATGGGAATGAATGACATCAACAGCTTATCACACAGCCGGTGGAATTGCAAATACCACATCGTATTTGCGCCGAAGTATCGGCGCAAGGTATTTTACCGGGAAAAGAGAGCGGCAATAGGAAAAATACTGCGAGATTTATGTGAATGGAAGGGTGTAAAAATTATAGAAGCAGAAGCCTGTCCGGATCACATCCATCTATACGTAGAGATACCACCAAAGATAGCGATATCGCACTTTATGGGGTATCTGAAAGGGAAGAGCAGTACAATGCTGTACGAGCAATTCGGTGAGTTAAAATATAAATTCCGCAACAGAGAGTTTTGGTGCCGTGGCTACTATGTAGATACGGTGGGCAAGAACGAAAACCGAATTGCGGAGTATGTGAGGAACCAACTGAAAGAAGATGCAATGGGTGAACAGCTAAAAATAGAGTCTGCCAGCCCGTTTACGGGCGGTAAGTAACCGTCCATGCGCAGCTGGCAGACCGTACTCACGCGTTAACGCGTGAGCGAGGAACAAAGGGCTATGCCCGCATAGTGACAACCACCAGTTTCACTGGTGGATGTGTTCATTTGAAAAGACACCGCATTCTGAACGGGTGACTGAGAGCATAAACATCAAAGAGAGATGTTGACGGTGAAATTTGCGGATGTTGACTTGTAACGGGGGGTGATAAGAGAGAATCGACAATGAAAAGAGTCACTTTTTCTTCATTTGGATCTGGTCGCTGCTCTGATATTCCTTGGCATAGCGACCGGGAGAGGTCCCGGTTAGGTTGCCGAAGGTGCGGATAAAGTGGGAGTTGTCCGAGAAGCCGGACAATTCTCCGGCCTGCTGAACACTGACACCCTCCTGCAGCAGTTGACGGGCCCGGAGAATACGGCTGTGGATGATATATTCCATCACGGAAAAGCCCGTGGCAGACTTGAAAATGCGGCACAAGTAGTGCTTGCTGATAAAGAACTTGCTGGAGATCTGGTCCAGAGTCAGCTGCTCGGTCAGGTTTTCCTGAATGTAGTCCAGGATAGGGGCGATGCGCAGGAAATCCTTGTTGCGGACAGATTCTCCTGTGTTGGACAGTTTGAGGATGGGGGCCAGTTGGATCAGCAGTTCCAACAGGGAGATGGTCTGCTTCAGATCGCTGCCGAAGCTGCCGTCGTTTTTGTTGTGGCTCAAGGCCTGGAAGGATTCGGTTAGCTCCTGGAGCTGCTTTTCATCCAGTATAGCGCAGCAGAACGGCTGCCGGGTAAACTGGATGAAATCTGTCTGGGGTGTGGACAGTTCACCCAGCGCCTTGCGGGCGATATGCAGCACATACCGGGAATGAAACCCGTTGGCAATGGTTCGGTGCAGGGTGTTCTCCCCAATGAGGTAGAGCATGCCCCGCTGCAGGGGATAGACCTGATCGTTGACAAAGATATTTCCGGAACTGGTCAGGGGGAGCAGCAGTTCGAAAAAGTCATGAAAATGAAGCCGGCTCATGCTCCAGGTGTCGTTCTGGCTGAGCTGAACATGAAATTCCACGGGGGTCATTCAGACTGTCTCCTTTCGCGCTCCGGACTGGGAGAAAATATGACATGGATCGCTGTAAAAAACGGAAAAATTCAATCATTAAATGGATTATACCATGTAAGGTGACGATATGCAAACTTTTTGCCAAGATAACAAAGGAAAAAATTTTGAACCAGCGTTAAACTATTAACGATGGAATAATGCGCGTTCGCATACAAAAATTTGAATTTGGAGGTTTTACCATGGACAAAGTGTATTCCCTGCATGACGCGGTGGCCAAATTTGTCGAGAGCGGAGACTGCATCTGCTTCGGCGGCTTTACCACCAACCGCAAGCCCTACGCCGTCGTGGGCGA
Source organism: Lawsonibacter sp. (assembly GCA_045534105.1). Classification (GTDB taxonomy): domain Bacteria; phylum Bacillota; class Clostridia; order Oscillospirales; family Oscillospiraceae; genus Lawsonibacter. The sequence goes on from JAZSJB010000017.1 coordinate 60,457, forward strand.
GATCCTGCGTCAGGGCCAGAAGGATTTCACCGTCTGGGCCGGTCCCGCCGGCGGCGACTGGGACATGATGATTGGTGAGGGCCGTGTGAAAGCCTATATCAACTGCTACACTGCCAACTCCGGCTACACCAATGTGGCCCGCCGCTTCCGTGCCGCCATCGAGGCCGGTGAGCTGATCTACGAGGACTATTCTCAGGACGTGCTGATGTTGCAACTGCACGCAGCCTCTCTGGGTCTGCCTTACCTGCCCGTTCGCCTGATGCAGGGTTCCGGTCTGATGAAGTACTGGGGTATCAGCGAGGAGCAGCGCAAGACTCTGGACAAGGTGGATAACCTGAAGTGCGTCGAGGTGGAAAACCCCTTCAATCCCGGTGAGAAGGTGGTTGCTGTCCCCGTACCCAAGCTTGACACTGCCGTTATCCACGTGCAGAAGGCCTCTCCCGACGGAACCTGCATCATTGAAGGTGACGAGTTCCACGATGTGGACATCGCCGTGGCCGCCCGCAAGGTCATCGTGACCTGTGACGAGCTGGTCAGCAACGAGTACATCCGCCGTGACCCCACCCTGACCCGCGTGTTCGGCGAGTGCGTCAGCGCCGTGGTCCACGCGCCCTTCGGTGCCTGGCCCAGCCAGTGCTACAACTACTACGACAATGATCCCGGCGCTCTGAAGGAGTACGACAAGGCTTCCAAGTACTTCGATGCCGAGGATGCCAAGGCCCAGCTGGCCAAGGCCGCTGCCAAGGCAAAGAAGGCTGCCGAGAAGGCCCCCGGTGATGAGAAGCTGGCCGAAGCTGCCGCCAAGGCCGCCAAGGTGGCTGAGGATGCCGCCAACGGTGTGGCCATCCCCGAGACCTTCAAGGACTATCTGGACAAGTGGGTCTATTCCGTGAAGGATCACAACGACCTGCTCAACAAGATCGGCGGTGCCCGCCTGGTGAGCCTGAACAGTGCTCCCCATCTGGGCTACTCCAACACCCATCTGAAGTAAGAAAAGGGAGGTTACGAACATGGCTGATTATACCAAGTATACCAAGCAGGAGATGCAGGCCTACGCCATCGCCAAGAACATCAAGGAAAACCAGATCGTTATCGTGGGTACCGGCCTTCCTCTGATCGGCGCCTCTCTGGCCAAGGCGGCTGTTTGTCCCTCCTGCCATCCCATCGTGGAGTCCGGTCTGATGGACTGCGACCCCGTTGAGGTTCCCCGCTCCGTGGGTGACAACCGCTTCATGGCCCATTGTGCCGTGCAGTGGCCCAACATCCGCTTCATTGGCTTCGAGGCCAACGAGTGGCTGCACGACGAGGACCGCCTGATCGCCTTTATCGGCGGCGCTCAGATTGACCCTTACGGCAACGTGAACTCCACCTGTATCTACGGTGACGGCGACTACGTCAAGCCCAAGACCCGTTTCACCGGTTCCGGCGGTGCCAACGGCATTGCCACCTACTGCAACACCATCATCATGATGCAGCATCAGAAGCGCCGCTTCATGGAGAAGATCGACTACATCACCTCCTGCGGCTGGATGGACGGCCCCGGCGGCCGCGAGCGCGCCGGTCTGCCCGGCAACCGCGGTCCTCAGATGGTGGTCACCGATCTGGGTATCATGAAGTTTGACGAAGAGACCAAGCGCATGTATCTGGCCTACTACTATCCGTTCTCCAGCCCCGAGATGGTCAAGGAGAATACCGGCTTTGATATCGACGTGTCCCGCGCCGAGCTGATGGAAGGTCCCTCTCCCGAGATCATCAAGCTCATCCGTGAGGTTATTGACCCCGGCCAGGCGTTTATCAAGGTCCCCAAGGAATAATCTTTTCCCGGAAAAAGAAAAAATATAAAATTAGGAGGAACATATCATGGGTTCTTATTCCATGCCCGGTTATTTCCAGAATATGCCCGTCGTGGGCAAGGCTGTGCGCCCCAACGCGGAGAACGTGGCCGAGCTGAAGGCCATCGAGGCTGAGATTGATGCCAAGATCGCCGAGGGTCTTGCCAACGGCAAGCCTGACGTGGCGATGAACGAGAAGGGCCAGCTCACCGCCATGCAGCGCATCGCCCTGCTGGTGGACGAGGGCACCTGGTGTCCCCTGAACAGCCTGTACAATCCCGAGAACAACAAGACCGGCACCACCTCTATTGTTAAGGGTCTGGGCCGCGTCAACGGCAAGTGGTGCTGCATCATTGCTTCCGACAACAAGAAGCACGCCGGTACCTGGGTCCCCGGTCAGGCCGATGACCTGATCCGCGGCAGCGACACCGCCAAGCGTCTGCGCATCCCCCTGATCTACCTGCTGGAGTGCGCCGGTGTGGAGCTGGATAAGCAGGAGAAGGTGTACCCCAACCGTCGTGGCGGCGGTACTCCCTTCTACCGCAACTCCGAGCTCAACCAGATGGGCGTGCCCGTCATCGTGGGCATCCACGGCACCAACCCCGCCGGCGGCGGTTACCACTCCATCTCTCCCACCATTCTGGTTGCCCATGAGAAGGCCAACATGGCCGTGGGCGGCGCCGGCATCGTGGGCGGCATGAATCCTAAGCCCTATGTGGATATGGAGGCCGCTCTGGCTCAGATCGAGGCCACCAAGGGCCTGCGTGCCGATCCTCCCGGATCCGTTTCCATCCACTACGGAACCACTGGTTTCTGGCGCGAAGTCTACGCCGATCAGGAGGGCGTGATCGCCGGCATCAAGAAGTATGTCGACATGCTGCCCGCCTATGATAAGGAGTTCTTCCGCGTGGCTGAGCCCGCCAATCCCGCGGGCGATCCCGAGGAACTGTACGATATCGTGCTGAACAACAAGAACCGCCCCTATGACATGTATTCCGTCATCTCCCATCTGGTGGACGGCGGCGAGCTCATGGAGTACAAGAAGGGCTATGGCCCCGAGATGATCACCGGTACGGCCAAGGTGGCCGGTTTGCTGGTGGGTATCGTGGCCAACCAGCAGGGCGTGTTCCCCAACTACCCCGAGTACAAGATGGCCAAGTACGGTCAGTCCATGGGTGCCGGCGGCAAGCTGTATCGTCAGGGCCTGATCAAGATGAACGAGTTCGTCACCCTGTGTGCCCGTGACCGTCTGCCCATTATCTGGATCCAGGATACCACCGGTATCGACGTGGGTGATGACGCCGAGGTCGCCGAGCTGCTGGGTCTGGGCCAGTCCCTGATCTACTCCATCCAGAGCAGCAAGCTGCCCATGATGGAAATCACCCTGCGCCGCGGTACCGCCGCTGCTCACTACGTGCTGGGCGGCCCGCAGGGCAACGACAACAACGCCTTCTCTCTGGGCACTGCCGCTACCGAGATCAACGTCATGAACGGCAAGACCGCTGCCAACGCCATGTACACCGGCCGTCTGGCCAAAGATCAGAAGGCTGGCAAGGATCTGCAGCCCACCATCGACAAGATGAACGAGATGATCGAGGACTACGATCTGAAGTCCAAGCCTCTGTTCTGCGCTCAGGCCGGTCTGGTAGACGAGGTGGTCAAGATGCCTCTCGTGCGCAACTACATGATCGCCTTCACCGAGTCCTGCTATCAGAATCCCGAGTCCATCTGCCCCTTCCATCAGATGCTGTTGCCTCGCTCTTCCCGGGATTTTGACAACTACACTGCCAAGTAAGTTCAAATGAAACACGCTTCTGCCGCGGTCTGCCTGTGCAGGCCGCGGCAGACAAGGAAATTTCAGTAATTGGAGTAAACAGTTATGCCAATCTACACACTGGGTATCGATATCGGTTCTACCGCTTCCAAGTGCGTGATGCTTGCCGACGGCAAGGAGATCGTCGCCAAGTCCCTTATCCCTGTGGGTGCGGGCACCAGTGGTCCTCAGCGGGCCATTGACGAGGTGCTCAAGGCTGCGGGCAAGACCCGGGAGGAGATGAGCTTTATCCTGGCCACCGGCTACGGCCGTAACTCTCTGGAAGGCTTTGCCGATCACCAGATGAGTGAGCTGAGCTGCCACGCCAAGGGCGCGTCCTTCCTCTTTCCGGAAGTGCGCACCGTCATCGACATCGGCGGTCAGGACGTGAAGATCCTGCGGGTGGAGAACGGCGCCATGACTAACTTTCAGATGAACGACAAGTGTGCCGCAGGCACCGGACGTTTTCTGGACGTGATGGCCCGGGTGCTTGAGGTTGACGTGAACGATCTGGGTGCGCTGGGTGCCAAGTCTACCAAGCATGTGGGCATCAGTTCCACCTGCACTGTATTTGCCGAAAGTGAGGTCATCAGCCAGCTGGCTCAGGAGACCAACAAGTGCGACATTATCAACGGTATCCACCAGTCTGTGGCCGGCCGGGTGGCGGGCCTTGCCCACCGTGTGGGCGTGCAGGATCAGGTGGTCATGACCGGTGGTGTGGCCCAGAACCAGGGCATCGTCAAGGCGCTGGAGGATCAGCTGGGTCATAAGATCCACACCTCACCCTTGACCCAGTATGTGGGTGCTCTGGGTGCGGCCCTGTTTGCTTATAAAAAGTGCAATAAATAATTATCCTATATTATTAGTAGGGAGGAAACGAAAATGGCTAAACAAGTAAGCCCCGGCGTTCTGGCGCTGCGCAAGGTCGTTGAGGACGTTTACGCCGATGCCCGTATCGCCAAGGCCGAAGGCAAGCCCGTGGGCTGGTCTTCTTCCAAGTTCCCCTGTGAGCTGTACGAGGCCTTTGGTCTGAATGTGGTCTATCCCGAGAACCAGGCTGCCGGTATCGCCGCCAACCGTGACGGTGAGATCATGTGCCAGGCCGCTGAGGATCTGGGCTTTGACAATGATATCTGCGGTTACGCTCGCATCAGTCTGGCCTATGCCGCCGGCAAGCGCGCGTCCCGCAAGCTGGATGAGAATCTGGAGTATGTTATCGACCCCAACTCCGGCAAGCCTCTGAAGGACGAGAATGGTAAGGTGGTCATTGGCGAGGACGGCAAGCCCGTTAAGGACCCCAAGACCTTGCAGCCCTATACCGAGCTGGTTGACATCAACGAGATTTGGGCCATGCCTGAGGGTGAAGAGAAGGAGAAGCGCCTGGCCGCTATCAAGCCCTATCGCCAGATGCAGATGCCCATGCCCGACTTCGTGCTGTGCTGCAACAACATCTGCAACTGCATGACCAAGTGGTATGAGAATATCGCCCGCATGCACAATATTCCCCTGATTATGATCGACGTCCCTTACAACAACACGGTGGAAGTGGACGACACCTATGTAGCTTACATCCGCGGCCAGTTCGACAACGCCATCGAGCAGCTGGAGAAGATCTCCGGCCGCAAGTTCGATGAGAAGAAGTTTGAAGAGGCCTGTGCCAACGCCAACCGTACCGCTCAGGCCTGGCTGCGCGTTTGCGACTATCTGCAGTATAAGCCCGCGCCCTACTCCGGCTTCGACCTGTTCAACCACATGGCTGACGTGGTCACCGCCCGTGGCCGCGTAGCCGCTGCCGAGGCCTTCGAGCTGTTGGAGCAGGATCTGGCCGAGCAGGTGAAGAACGGCGAGAGCACCACTCCCTTCCCCGAGAAGTACCGCGTTATGTTCGAGGGCATTCCCTGCTGGCCCAAGCTGCCTGACCTGTTCAAGCCCCTGAAGGCCAATGGCGTCAACGTCACCGCCGTGGTGTATGCCCCAGCCTTCGGCTTTGTGTACAACAACATGGACGAGATGGTCCGCGCCTATTGCAAGGCCCCCAACTCCGTGTGTATCGAGCAGGGCGTTGCCTGGCGTGAGGGCATCTGCAAGGACAACAAGGTGGACGGCGTGCTGGTCCACTACAATCGCTCCTGCAAGCCCTGGTCCGGCTACATGGCCGAGATGCAGCGCCGCTTCACTGCCGATCTGGGCATCCCCTGTGCCGGCTTCGACGGCGACCAGGCCGACCCCCGCAACTTCAATGCCGCCCAGTACGAGACCCGCGTTCAGGGCCTGGTGGAAGCCATGGAACAGAACGCCATGAACAAGGAGGGCTGAGAATATGAGCATCGAGCTGATGATGAAGGAATTCCAGGACATCGCCTATAACCCCAACAAGCAGCTGGCCGATTTCAAGGCTCAGGGCAAGAAGGTTATCGGTGTTCTGCCTTACTACGCCCCCGAAGAACTGGTCTACGCCGCCGGCATGGTGCCCATGGGCATGTGGGGCAGCAACAAGAAGACTATCTCCCGTGCCAAGGAGTACTGTGCCACCTTCTACTGCACCATCGCCCAGCTGGCGCTGGAGATGCTGCTGGACGGCACCATGGATCAGCTGGACGGTCTGATCACCCCCACCATCTGCGACACCCTGCGCCCCATGAGCCAGAACTTCCGGGTGTCCATCGGTGACAAGATCCCCACCATTTTCCTGGCCCATCCCCAGAATCGCTTTGCCCCCTGGGGTCTGCAGTTCTGTATCGACCAGTACACCAACGTGCGCAAGATGCTGGACAAGATCTCCGGCCGCGAGATGACCGATGAGGACATCCGCAACGCCATCAAGGTCTACAACGCCAGCCGTGCCGCCCGCCGCGAGTTCGTCAAGCTGGCCAGCGAGCACTGCGACGTGGTCACTCCCACCCTGCGTTCCGCCGTGCTGAAGGCTAGCTGGTTCATGCTCAAGGACGAGTACACGGCCAAGCTGGTGGCCCTGAACGAGGAACTGAAGAAGCTGCCCGCCGCCAACTGGAAGGGCGTCAAGGTGGTTACCTCCGGTATCATCTGCGACAATCCCAAACTGCTGGCCATCTTCGAGGAGAACAACATTGCCATCGCTGCTGACGACGTGGCTCACGAGACCCGCTCCTTCCGCGTAGACGCGGCCGAGGACGGCGATCCCATGATGGCTCTGGCCAAGCAGTTTGCCAATATCGACTACGATGTGCTGCTGTACGATCCCGCTTCTTCCTCCAACCGCCGCGGCGAGTTCGTGGCCGATCTGGTCAAGGAGTCCGGCGCTCAGGGTCTGATCCTGTTCATGCAGCAGTTCTGCGACCCCGAGGAGATGGAGTACCCCTACCTGAAGAAGGCTCTGGATGCCGCCGGCATCCCCCACATCAAGCTGGGCGTGGACCAGCAGATGCGCGACTTCGGTCAGGCTTCTACCGCAATTCAGGCCTTTGCCGACGTTCTCTAAGAAGAATGCCTAACAGCATCTTAACTTGACATCCCCGTGCCAAAAGGATATAATTTGTCCGATTTTGGCGCAAAAGGAACATTGTGCAAGCTCCCGTGGGGGCGGAAACGTCCCTGTGGGAACAAAATAAAAGAAGAAAAAGGAGAGACTCAAAATGAATTACATCATCACCGTCAATGGTAAGACCTACAGCGTGTCCGTGGAGAAGGAAGGCGCTGCCAAGGCGGCTCCCGCTGCCGCTCCCGTGGCTGCTCCTGTTGCTGCCCCTGTTGCTGCCCCTGTTGCTGCCCCCGCTCCTGCCGCTGCCCCCGCTCCTGCCGCTGCCCCCGCTCCCGCTGCTGTGGCCGTCGGTGAGACTGCCGTCAACAGCCCCATGCCCGGCAACGTCTTCAAGGTGGAGTGCTCTGTGGGCCAGTCTGTGAACGCCGGTGACGTGCTGGTGGTTCTGGAAGCCATGAAGATGGAAATCGAAGTCTCCGCTCCCTGTGCCGGTACCGTCAAGGCCATTTCCGCCAACGTGGGTTCCGCTGTCAACACCGACGATCTGCTGGTCACCCTGGGTTAATTTCAGGAGGACTGCACTATGCCGAGTATTGAAAAAGCCATTCTTGACCCCTTTGCACCGATGAGCGTGGGTGACGCGCTCATGGTGGCGGTCTGTGGTATAGTGGTCGTGTTCATCGTGCTGGCTGTGCTGGCTCTGATGATCATGGTCATCTCCAAGGTCGTGGGTTTCATCGAGGGTAAGATGCCTGTTGCGGCTCCTGCCCCCAAGGCGGCGCCTGCCGCCGCTCCCGCTCCCAAGCAGGAGGATGACGAGGAGATTATCGCCGTCATCACCGCCGCCGTTGCCGCCGAGATGGGCACTACCCCCGACCAGACCCGTCTCACCAGTGTCATGAGATACTAAGAGGGGAGGAGACAGAACAATGGGATTTTTTACTGAAGTTATGTCCAAGATTTTGGGCAGTTCCGGTTTTGCCGCCTTCGCCGGTGCCTCTGACGCTACCGGTGCCTGGTGGGATTGGCGCAATGCCGTGATGATCTTGGTGGCCTGCGTGCTGCTGTACATGGGCATTGGCAAGAAGTTCGAGCCTCTGCTGCTGGTCCCCATCGCCTTTGGTATGCTGCTGGCCAACCTGCCCCTGACCCTGCTGTTTGCTGAGCCCGCCTACGATGCGGCTACCCACAGCGGTACAGTGGGCTTTATGTGGGTGCTCTATCAGGGCGTCCAGTATGCCATCTATCCGTCCATTATCTTTATGGGTATCGGTGCTATGACCGACTTTGGTCCTCTGCTGGCCAACCCCATCTCCCTGATTCTGGGCGCTGCCGCTCAGTTGGGCATCTTTGCCGCCTTCCTGATGGCTCTGGTGCTGGGCTTCAAGCCCTGTGAGGCCGCTGCCATCGGTGTCATTGGCGGCGCGGACGGCCCCACCGCCATTCTGACTGCCTCCAAGCTGGCCGTGGAGCTGCTGCCGGCCATTGCTATCGCAGCCTACTCCTATATGGCGCTGATCCCCCTGATCCAGCCCCCCATTATGAAGCTGCTGACCACCAAGAAGATGCGTCAGGTCAAGATGACTCAGCTGCGTCCCGTGTCCAAGACCGAGAAGATCATCTTCCCCATCGCGGTGTCCATCTTTGTCATCCTGCTTATTCCTGACACCGCTCCTCTGATCGGCATGCTCATGCTGGGCAACCTGTTCCGTGAGTGTGGCGTGACCGAGCGTCTGTCCGACACCGCTCAGAACGCCCTGATCAACATCGTGACCATTCCTCTGGGTCTGTCCGTGGGCTTCAAGGCTACCGGTGAGAACTTCCTTACCGTGCAGACTCTGTCCATTATCGCTCTGGGCCTGACCGCCTTCCTGCTGTCCACCGCCGGTGGCCTGCTGCTGGGCGACCTGCTCTACTTCCTGACCAAGGGCAAGATCAATCCTCTGATCGGCTCCGCCGGCGTGTCCGCCGTGCCTATGGCCGCCCGTGTGGCTCAGACCGTGGGTCAGAAGGAGAACCCCTCCAACTTCCTGCTCATGCATGCCATGGGTCCCAATGTGGCCGGCGTGATCGGCTCCGCTGTCGCGGCGGGCTTCATGATCAAGGTCTTTGGCGGCTGATCCTCAAACAATACAAAACACCGTGCGAACTGTGTTCGCACGGTGTTTTTCTGTGCCTTGCAACCCTTGGAGGCGCAGGAAAAATATTTCGCAAAAAAGCGAAAAAATTTGAAATTAGGGCTTGCATTGTGGGGGGCTTTGTGCTATTATAATTTAGCTGTCAAGAGCAGTATGCGGCTGTAGCTCAGCTGGATAGAGTGTTTGGCTACGAACCAAAAGGTCGGGGGTTCGAATCCCTTCAGCCGTACCAAAAAGCAGATGCCTATTTGGGTATCTGCTTTTTTGTATTTTCTATACGCTGAAGGGGTTCGAACCCTGAGAGGGTGAGCGGCGAAACAAGGATATGCCGGTGGCATATCCGCGCCGCGAAGTCCGCAGCGGCTGTGCCGCAAGGACAGCATACGCAAAGCGGATGCATCCCTTCAGCCGTACCAAAAAATCCCTCGCCCATCGGTCGGTGGATTTTTTGTTTGTGCGGCGCAGGGATTTGAAACCTGCTCCAACGTTGCATCAAACAAAAATCCCTGCCGCAGCTGCGGCAGGGATTTTCTTTTGAATTAGGACAAGCCGATGGCGTGGCTGACGGGCAGGGACAGGACCACACCCTTGGCGGGGGTCTTGAGCCCTGCCTCCCGGCTGATGGCCTGCATCACGTCCTGACGCTTTTCTGTGGGGACCACCAGGAAGACGATCTCCTTTTCGGACTGAATGGAGATGCCCAAAAACTGCTCCACATCCTCCGAGCCGATGCCACGGGTGTTTAGCACGGTGCCGCCGGGAGCACCCACCTGGCGGGCGGCTTCCATCACAAGGTCGGTGTAGCCACGGTTAATGAGGGCGACGACCATTTCATACTTTCCTTCACAGGCCATAACAGATTCAGTCCTTTCTTCTTTAGGCTGTGCGTGTTCTGTCAGCGTGCGGTACATTTTGGCGCTGACGCTGCTCACAGGGACGGCAAAGGAGATGCCCTTGCCGGGATAACGCATTTTCATTCCGTCTGCCAGACGTTCCAGTAGGGGGCAGACGGTGTACTCCGGGACAAAGGAAATCACCGTATCCTTCTTTGTCTCGCCCAGACCGAGCAGGTCCAGCATCTCTGAGCGGGCGGTCCCATGGCCAAGACTAACCAGATGGATGGGAACGCCTTCGCTCCGGCACAGATCGACTACCTTTTCACACTTGCCCCGGTCTACGATGGTGACCACCATGTGAATGGCAATTTGTTCATTCATGGGAGTCCGCCTCCTTGATCTCGATAATATCGTCGTCCTCGTCTTCCAACTCGGGCTGGACGGGAGCGGTCTGCGCGGGCTTGCTGCGCAGCTTGTAAACAAGACCCAGCAACTGAATGGTGATGAGAGGGGTCATAGCGACCATGGACACGATGCCGAAGGCGTCGGTCAGGATGTTGCCTCCTACGGCCTCGCATGCGCCCATGGCGAAGGGGAGCAGGAACGTGGTGGTAAGCGGGCCGCTGGCCACACCGCCGGAGTCAAAGGCAATGCCGGTAAACATTTTGGGCACGAAGAAGGTCAGGCCCAGTGCCAGAGCGTAACCGGGGATAAGCAGCCAATAGATGGAAATGCCCGTAAGTACCCGCACCATGGACAGGGCCAGTGAGGTGGCCACGCCCAGAGAGAGGGAGAGCATCATGGCTCGCTGGGAAATGCCGCCATTGGTGATGGTGGCGACCTGCTTGTTCAGCACCTGTACCGCCGGCTCGGCTGTGACAATGAAGTAGCCGATGACCATACTCAGGGGGATGACAAGCCAGCTCTGCTTCATGGTGGCCAGCTGACTGCCCAGATAGTGGCCGGCGGGCATAAAGCCCACATTCACGCCGGTCAGGAAGGTGGCAAGGCCGGTGAACGTATACAGAAAGCCTACGCCGATCTTGCGAAGCTGATGCTTGGAAAAGCGGCGAAAGGCCACTTGGAAAATCACACAGAACAGCAGGATGGGGACAAGAGCGGAAATGACCTCGTGGATATAGTCGGGCAGGGAGGAGGTGAAGGCCAGTGCCACCTCGCGAGTGTCCGCCACGTCAGGCAGGGTGATAGGGGTGTAGGACGGATCGGATCCGCTGAAGCAGATGCCAAGAATAAGCACTGCCAGAATGGGGCCAATACTACACAGGGCGACCAGACCGAAGCTGTCGTCCTGAGAACCTCGGTCACCGCGTATGGAGGCCACGCCCACACCAAGAGCCATAATAAAAGGAACGGTGATGGGGCCGGTGGTCACGCCGCCGGAGTCAAAGGCCACGGACACGAATTCATTGGGTACGAAAGCAGACAGCAGGAATACCGCGCCATAGAAAAAGACCAGCAGCTTGGACAGGGAGACCTGGAACAGGGTGCGCAGAATGGCAATGACAAAGAAGGAGCCAACCCCCAGCGCTACCGTCCAGATGAGTACCGCGTTGGGGATAGAGGGCACCTGATCGGCCAGCACCTGCAGGTCGGGTTCCGCCATAGTGATGAGCAGGCCGATGAGGAAGGTCACGCTGCATACAAGCCAGATGTTTCTGGTCTTGGGCAACTGCGCGCCGATACCCTCGCCCATGGGGGTCATGGCCAGGTCGGTGCCCAGTGAGAACAGGCCCGTACCCAGGATCAGCAGAAATGTGCCTACAAGGAACAGCACCAGCATGTCAAGGGGCATGGGGCAGATGGTAACGCTGAGCAGCAGTATGATAAATGTGATGGGAAGGACGGAGGACAGGGCCTCGCGCACCTTTTCCCGGAGCACCTGATTCATATGTGGCGATACCTCCAGGGTGCATAGTAGTCTTATCTAATATTAACCGAAAAGAGCGGGCATTGCAACCAAATCACGCAAACAAAGGGTAAAGATTTCTTAACTCTAAACGAAAATGTGCCGGAGTCCCAAAGGACTCCGGCACATGATCGGATGGATGGAATTTTGATTACTTGGCAGCCTTCTTCTTGAAGAACATGGTGTACACGCCTTCAACAGTCAGCACGATAGCCAGCACGAACAAGACACCAGCCAGCACCAGCTGAGCGGCGTCAGCAAAGGCGTAGGCAGCCTTCAGAGCGGTGATCTTGGCATCCATAGTCTGCCACAGAGAGGTCAGGGTAGCGATCAGCATGAAGGCCATAGGCAGATAGAACATCTTGTTGTTCTTGCCAATGTTGCCCAGCCAGACGCACACGGCCAGCAGAGCCAGAGCGGCCAGCAGCTGGTTGGCGGCGCCGAACAGGGGCCAAATGGCGGAATAGCCGCCCATGCCCAGGGTAACGCCGATGACCACGGTGATGGCGGTGGCCACCAGGGGCTGGGTCAGGATGGCCTTGAAGCCCTTGACATCCTTATAGGTCTCGCCGGGCTTCAGCCAGAACTCCTGGAACATGTAGCGGGCCAGACGGGTGGCGGTGTCCAGAGAGGTCAGGCAGAAAGCGGAAACGGTCAGGATCAGCAGAGCGAACAGGGTGGTCTCGGTGGCGGCCAGGCCGGGGATCAGAGCGACCATCTTGGACAGGCCGGTAGCAAAGTCCTCAGTGGGGGTGCCGGCGGGAGCGCCGTCAGTCCACAGGAAGGCCACAGCACACAGAGAAACCAGAGCCAGAGCGCACTCGATCAGCATCCCGCCGTAAGCGATGGGCTTAGCGTCGGACTCCTTGTCCAGCTGCTTGGAAGAGGTACCGGAACCCACCAGGCTGTGGAAGCCGGAGATGGCGCCGCAGGCGATGGTGATGAACAGGGTGGGGAACAGAGTGCCCAGCTTCTCGTCCACGATCATGGGCATCTGGGTGGTGGCATGGCCGGTCAGAGAAGCACCGATGACGCCGATGGCGGCGATGATCATCATGCCGTACAGCAGGAAGGAGGACAGGTAGTCACGGGGCTGCAGCAGGATCCACACGGGAGCCACGGAAGCAACCAGAATGTAAGCGCCGATGATCCACATCCAAGCGGTCATGGACAGGTGGATGACGGGGAAGTTGATGCCGATGACCAGGCAGATGATGATGCCGATCACGCCGATCACGCTGGCGATGCCCAGAGGAGCACCCTTGCGGTACACGAACCAGCCGAACAGGATAGCCATGACGATGAACAGGATGGAGATCACAGCCACGGTGGAGTTGGCGTTGTTCACAGTGCCGTCAGCATTGAAGCCGTTGAAGGTGCCGGCCACGATGGAGGCGAAGGCGGCAACGACCAGGATCAGGGTCAGGTAAGAGAAGATGATAAACAGCTTCTTGGCGCGGGAGCCGATGTTGGCGTTGATGACCTCGCCAATGGACTGACCCTTGTGACGGATGGAGGCGAACAGGGAGCCGTAGTCATGCACGGCACCGAAGAAAATGCCGCCGATCAGGACCCACAGCACCACGGGCAGCCAACCAAAGACAGCGGCCTGAATGGGGCCGTTGATGGGGCCGGCGCCGGCGATGGAAGAAAAGTGGTGACCCATCAGAACGGGAGCCTTGGCGGGGACATAGTCCATGCCGTCCTCCAGCTCATGGGCGGGGGTGGGACGAGAGTCGTCAACGCCCCAGGTCTTGGCCAGCCAGCCGCCGTACAGAATGTAACCGGCGATCAGAACAGCACAGCCAACCAGGAAAATGAGTAACATGTTCATACAGATTTTTTCTCCTCTCCAGATTTTCTTTTTGTTTCGAAGTCAATGACCCGGCAAAGGGATTTTTTCAGTTCTTTTCCCTTGCGGTTGGTAAAGACCTCGGCGGTGGAGAGATCCACCGCAGCTATGCGATACTCCATCCATCCATGGAGTGATAGCTTGAAGCTAGCGGACTTCTTGTAGTGCTCCAGCAGCTCCAGTACGTCGGGCTGAGCCGTGTCGCACAGGAGAATGGCCGTGATGTGGGAATACATATGCTCGGGATGGGGATGGATCTTTTCCATACCCCGCTCCAAAGCCAGGTCACGGCACTGGGCAAAAGAGTCCATGGTCAGTTCGTTCACATGGAACAGGAACACATATTCGTTGGTTTCGGCGGCCCAGAGCTTGGCCTTTTTGGTCAGAACGTACCGCTCACTGGTGGAGTGGAAGTCGCAGGTGGCCAGCAGGGGAGCGCCGTCGTCCACACGAGCGATATCGTAATAGGCTTCGTAGGAATCAAGCAGAGCCTGAAGCAGTTCTTCGTGGGTCAGGGACACGGTGATCCTCCTTTGTGTGGCCACAGAAATCAGGCGGCCGCAAGATAAACAAATTATCATGTGTATCATACCAGATTTGACGTTAATATGCAAGAAAAATATCATTGAAGGGGGGGATTAGGGAGGTGGAACGGAATGCGTCCATTTTGTAAGAAAAAGGGGCAAAACAGGGGGATGGATACTTAATTTTTAATGAAGAGTTGGTCCGTGAAATTGACAGCGAATCAAAAAGAGACTAAAATAGCCACTGCGATAGTTGAAGATGAGGAGTGACGGCATGACACAGACAAAAAAGCCCCCCGTATTTGACGGGAAAGCAAGACGGCAGATTGGAGCGCTGCTGCGACCAACTGTATTTTTTCTGGTCGTCATCCTGTACCAGGAGCTGTTTCTGAAGCTTTACTGTTTTCGGGTGATCCCGGTGCGCGGTGTGGTATGCACTGTGCTGTTTTCCCTTCCGGCAGCGTTTTTGCTGGGCCTGTGGTACTGTGGGGTACGGCAGAAGAATGCCGACAAGGTGCTGCTGGGTGTGACTGCGGCCCTGTGTGCCTGGATGGCCACCCAGACGGTGTATTATTATCTGTTCAAGACATTTTTGTCTCTGTCCTCCCTGTTGCGGGTGAGGATGGTGGCGGGCGAGTTTGGCGGGCTGGCTGTGACCAACGTGATAAGGTGCTGGTTCCCGATCCTCATGGAGTGTCTGCCCTTCGCGGCGGCGGTCGTGCTGCGGCACCGGATGATTCCTGTGAATAATGTTGGGCGTGGTGCCGGGGTGCGTTGGGCGGCGCTAGCCTTGATGCTACAGATGGCGGTGACGCTGGCTGTGGTCAGTGTGGATGAAGGCCCACTGTCCCTGTACCACATTTATAATCAGTCGGATGCACCGGAACTGACTGTAACCAATTTCGGGGTGCTCACCAACACCAGACTGGAGCTGAAACGGCTGGTTTTCGGCGTGGGAACCCAGGAGGAGCTGCCGGAGGACTGGAAGGACCTGCTCCAGGCTCCGGATATAGAGCCGCAAGCGTATCCTGTCCCGGGGGAGAATACGCAGGTCATGGATATTGACTTTGAAGCCCTTGTGCAGGGGGAAGAGGATGAGGAACTTGCCGCCATGCACGACTACTTTGCCCGGGTAAGGCCCACGGAAAAGAATGAATGGACGGGATACTTTGCGGGAAAAAATCTGGTGTGGATCGTGGCGGAGGCGTTTTCTTCTCTGGCGGTGGACCCGGAGCTGACGCCCACCCTGCACCGGCTGAGTAACGAGGGCTTTGTATTTAACAACTTCTATACCCCTCTTTGGGGCCTGTCCACTTCGGATGGGGAATATGTTACCACCACGGGGCTGATCCCAAAGGCGGGGGCCTGGAGCTACTTACAGTCGGCGGAGAATTACATGCCTTTCGGATTTGGAAACCAGTTTGCCGGGCTGGGTTACCGGACTCTTGCCTATCACAATAACACCTACACTTACTATGGGCGGGATTTGTCCTACCCCAACATGGGTTACGAATATTATGGATTGGGCAACGGACTGGAGGTGACCCGTTCCTGGCCGGAGTCTGATGAGGAAATGATGCGCCTGAGTGTGCCGGAGTACATCAACGAAGAGCGCTTTATGGTCTACTATCTGACGGTGAGCGGGCATCTGAATTATAATGTGGATCAGAATGATATGTCGGCCAAACACTGGGAAGCGGTGGAGCACTTGCCCTACAGTGAGGCGCCCAAGGGGTATCTGGCCAGTCAGATCGAGCTTGATCGGGCGGTAGCCGCTCTGCTGGAGCAGTTGGAGACGGCGGGAAAGCTGGAGGATACAGTCATCGTTCTGTCCGCAGACCACTATCCCTACGGACTGCAGGATGCGGAAATCAGCGAGATCCTGGGGCATGAAGTGGAACCAAATTTTGAAAAATTCAAGAGCACATTGATTCTGTGGAATTCGGAGATGGACGAGCCTGTGCAGGTGGACAAATACTGCTCCAGTCTGGATGTGATGCCCACACTGGCCAATCTGTTTGGGTTGGAGTATGACTCCAGACTGCTGGCAGGACGGGATATTCTGTCTGATACCCCTGGCTTGGTCATCTTTTACAACTACAGCTTTTTATCCGAGCGCGGAGCTTATGTGTCCACCCTGGAGGAATTTACTCCATGGAAAGAGGTGCAGGAGGACGAGGAGGAATATCTGGCACAGATACTGGAGGATATTCGAGACCGTTTCCGCTATTCGGCGCTTATTCTGGACGAGGACTATTACCGCGTGCTGTTTCAGCCGGAAAAAGAATTATCATAAAACAGGTCAAAGTGCCGGACGCAATTGGCGTCCGGCACTTTGACCTGTTTTGAAGAGAAAAGAAAAGGGAGGAGAAATGATGCTTTGGTCTGCCCCCGCGGGCCGGCCGGAGCCGGCCCGGAAGGACAGCAGAGTTTGGGATAAGGGGAGGGGGTTCCCAATCTTGATGTCAGTTTACTCCGGGAGTGAAAAAAACATCAAGAATTCGGAAAGTTGGGGTGAACTTTTGTGAACGCCCCGTACCCTCAGCGGTTGTTGTTCTGCTTGCTGTTCTGGCTGTTCTGCTGGTTGTTGTTCTGCTTGTTGTTCTGGTTATTCTGATTATTCTGCTGATTATTCTGCTGATTGTTCTGCTGGTTGTTCTGCTGGTTGTTGTTCTGGTTGGACATGAGAAATTACCTCCTTTGAAAAGAATTCGAGTTCAGTATGTCCTGTGCGGCAGACTTTATACATAAAAAATTCGCTCTTCCTCGAAGGAAGAGCGAATTTTTTTAAAATTAGATGCCAAGCGTGATCCAAAGATCGTTGTAGAGAGTCCGTATTTTTGCCGGGAGGCTGACGTACAACTCACAGCGTTCCAGCACTTCGGCCGGGGCGGCCATAATCTCATAGACCTCGGGATCCAGAGGCTCTTCATAGAGTTCCTCGTAATAGGCGGGGTAGCTCTCCAACGCTTCGGTGTTGGGGGAAGCGTACCAGATGTAATCCATATTGGCCAGACTGGCTTCGGTGGAGGCGATGAAGTTGATCCACTCGTGAGCCTCTTCATAATGTGGGGCATCCTTGAGGATGCACATGGCATCCACAAACCAGTTGGACCCCTCCTCAGGGATGGAAAAGGCCAGATCCACTGTGTCTGCCTGGTTGTCCACCATGGACAGGTAGTCGCCGGCGTAGTAGGTGGCGATGGCGGCGTTGCCGCCCTCCATCTTCTGGAACACCTCGTCCATGACCTTGCCCTGGAACACATCCCGTTCCATGGCATCGGCCACAAGGGCGTAGGCCTCGCGAATCTGCCCTTCGTCCGTAGTGTTGACGGAATAGCCCAGATACTTCAGAGCGATACCGAAGGCGTCCCGGGAGTTGTTGATGAGCAGGATACTGCCGGCGTACTTCTCGTCATAGAGTGCGCCCCAGCTGGTCAGTTCCTCCTCCACCACGTTCCGGTCATAGATGATGCCCACCGTGCCCCAGGCATAGGGGACAGTGTACTTGTTTTCCGGGTCATAGGGGAGGTTTTGGAACCGCTCATCGATTAGGGAGAAGTTGGGGATGGCAGAATAATCAAGCTCTGCCAGCATGTCTTCTTCAATCAGCTGGGCGATCATATAGTCCGAAGGGACGATCACGTCATAGTCGCCGCCGCCGCTCATGAGCAGGGAATAGAGGGTCTCGTTGCTCTCCGCGGTCTGGTAGTTGACCCGGATGCCGGTGCGTTCCTCGAACAGGGTGATAAGTTCGGGATCAATGTATTCGCCCCAACTGCACACGTTGACCACCCGATGAGAACGGGCCGCGCCGCCCAGCGTTACCATAACCACCACCAGACAACAGGCCAGCGCACCCACGCCGATCCGTTTGAAGCGGGGAGCGGTTTCTGCCAGGAAACGTGCGGCGGGAGAGGATGGTGCAGGCTTAACCGCTTTGCGTGTTGCCTGCCGTTCCAGTCGGGCCTCGCGCACATTGTTGACCAACAACAGGATCAGCACCGCGACGAACAGCAGGGTGGAGATGGCGTTGATTTCCGGGGTGATGCGCCGCTTGGTCATGCCGTAAATAGTCATGGCCAGGGTAGAGGTGGCGGAGCCGGCGGTGAAGTAGGAGATGACAAAGTCGTCGATGGACATGGTAAATGCGATCAGAGCGCCGGACACGATGCCCGGCTTGATTTCGGGCAGGATGACCTTCCAGAAGGCCTGCATCCAGGTACAGCCCAGATCCTGAGCCGCATCAATGAGGTTTTTGTCCATCTGCCGCAGCTTGGGTGCCACGTTCAGAATGACGTAGGGGATATTGAACGCGATATGGGCCAGCAGCAGGGTGGTGAAGCCCAGAGTCAGGCGCAGGGGCAGTTCCATAAACTCCTGCGCTTCGTTAAACCAGCGAGCAAAGGAGCGCCAGCCCTGGAAAAAGGCGGCAAAGAACAGACACAGGGATACACCGGTGACAATATCGGCGTTCATCATGGGGATGTTGTTAATGGTAAGCAGGGGGTTGCGCCAGCGGCGGCTCATGGAATACAGGCCGATGGCGGCAAAGGTGCCGACTGCGGTGGAGATCAGGGTAGCCAGCAGGGAGACCAGCAGGGTGGTATACACGCTTTCCATAATAATACGGTTATGGAACAGCTCTTTATACCAGTGAAAGGAGAAGCCCTGCCACACCGTGTTGCTCTCACCGGAGTTGAAGGAGAAGATAATGAGCAGAAGGATGGGGGCGTACAGGAACAGGAAGACCAGGGTCATGAGCAGGCGGCTTCCGGAGCGGCGTGTCTGTTTCATAACATCACCGCCTGTTCTTCGCCCTCACCAAAGTGGTTCATGACCACCATGCACACGACCACAATGACCATCATCACCATGGAGATGGCCGCGCCCAGGTGGGGATTGTATGCGCCGCCCAGGAACTGCTGCTCGATCAGGTCACCCAGCATCATCTGGGTGCCGCCGCCCAGCAGACGGGAAATGGCGAAGGTGGACACGGAGGGGACGAATACCATGGTCACCCCGGACAGGATGCCGGGCAGAGACATGGGGAAGATGACCTTTCGGAACACAGTTGCGGAACTGGCGCCCAAATCCCGTGCCGCCTCCAGCAAAGAGCTGTCAAGCTTTACAATGACGGAGTAAATGGGTAGGATCATAAAGGGAAGATAGTTGTAGACCATGCCCAACACCACAGCGCCGGAGGTGCCGATCATCTGGAAATGTGTAATGGGGATATACTTGCCAGGATCAGAAGACAGAGCCATTGCAATGCTGTTGTACAGGTCGATGGCGCCGATGTTCCGAAACAGCTGATTCAGCAAGCCGTTGTTTTCCAGAATGGACATCCAGGAGTAAGTACGCAGCAGAAAATTCATCCACATGGGCAGCATGATCAGCGCCATGGCAACCCGCTGAAAGCCGGGACCCTCCTTGGCCATCAGATAGGCCGTGGGATAGCCCATGAGCAGGCATACCAGCGTAGCGATAGTGGCCAGCCGGAACGAACGCAGGAACACGGGCATATACACGCCCATGCTGGTAAAGTTGTCCACGGTCAGGTCAAATTCAGAGGTGGTAAAGGAGTATGCCACCATGATGAGGATGGGGATGACTACGAACAGGGCCATCCAACCCACATAAGGGATGGCAAAGCCGGAGAGCTTATTCTTCATCCCCGCTCTCCTCCTCCTCCGGCTCCAGGCTGGCGTCGCTGATTTCCTCGTACTCCTCGGAGTAGGAGGAGTAGTCGCCGAACATGCCGGAGTACTGACTCTTCTTCATCACATGGATGCCGTCGGGATCGATTTTGATGCCGATGCGGCTGCCCACGGGGGACAGGTCGGTGGTCTGGATCAGCCACTTGAAGCCGTAGAAGTCCACGATGATGTCGTACTGCATGCCCTTGAAGGTCACGTTGGTGACCGTACCCTTGAGCTGGCCCTGATCCTCAGGGACGATGTCCACATCCTCGGGCCGGATGACCACGTCCACCGGCTCATCCTTGTCAAAGC
>JAZSJB010000045.1:0-10067 GCA_045534105.1 Lawsonibacter sp.
TTTGGGGGCCGGGGTGCAGACTGTTTGTGACAAAAGTCACATCCAGTCAAACCCCGGTGGCGTTTTGCCTACTTTGCCGCCGCGGGCAAAGTAGGTCGCCCCGCAGGGCGAAATATGAAACAGCACCCCGTTTCTTATGAAACGGGGTGCTGTTGTCTTGGATCATTCTTCCTCCACAGGCAGATCCACGATGATGGGGTCATGCCCGGTGGAGCGCACGAATTTGAGCAGGTCTTCCCTGTTCAGTCGCAGGGTGGAGGTGGACAGGCCGGGGTGGGCGCTGATGTACTCGTCCTCCATCAGGGGTTTGTCAATGACCAGCTGGATGTGGTGCTCCGTGTCAAACATCAGCTCCAGAGCGGAGACGGAGCCGGGGGTGGTGTGCAGATATTGGGCCATATGATCCGCGTCGGCAAAGGACAGGCGGGCACAGCCCAGTTGGGCGGAGAGGAACTTGGTCTTGAAGGGCTTTTCCCCGTGCATCATCAAAAGATAAAACTGGGTCTGCTGACGGTTGCACAAAAACAGGTTTTTGCAAATGCGGGCACCCAGTTTTTCCTCAATCAGGCGGCAGTCCTCCATGGTGTCCGCATGGTCGTGATCCACCCGGAGATAGGGGATGGACAGCTCGTCCAGTTTGTTGTAGATGGCCTCTTCAACATCCGTGCGGCGGTCTGCGGGCCTGGCGGTGTAGACGGTTTGGTCAATGTACATGGAAAGGACTCCTTAGTTCTTCAGACTCTGCATGGGGGCGGGGATACGGCCGCCCCGGGCGATGAAGTCGGCGGAGGAACCGGCATGGACGGGCATGACGGGGGCGGAGCCCAGCAGGCCGCCAAACTCCACCATATCGCCTACCTTGCAGCCGGGGGCGGGGATGATGCGCACGGCGGTGGTTTTGGAGTTGGCCATGCCGATGGCGGCCTCGTCCGCAATAATAGCGGATATGGTCTCGGCGGTGGTGTCGCCGGGAACGGCGATCATGTCAAGACCCACAGAGCAAACGCAGGTCATGGCTTCCAGTTTGTCCAGCGTGAGCACGCCCGAGGAGGCCGCGGCGATCATGCCCTCGTCCTCGCTGACGGGAATAAAGGCACCGGACAGGCCGCCCACGTGGGAGGATGCCATCACGCCGCCCTTTTTCACCGCATCGTTCAGCAGGGCCAGCGCGGCGGTGGTGCCGTGGATGCCGCAGGTCTCAAGGCCCATTTCTTCCAGAATACGGGCCACACTGTCGCCCACGGCGGGGGTGGGGGCAAGGGACAGGTCCACGATGCCGAAGGGGACGTTCAGGCGGCGGCTGGCCTCCTGCGCCACCAGCTGACCCATGCGGGTGATGCGGAAAGCGGTCTTTTTCACCGTTTCGGCCACCACGTCAAAGGGCTGGCCCTTCACGGACTGCAGCGCGTGATACACTACACCGGGGCCGGATACGCCCACGTTGATGACACGTTCTCCCTCGCCCACACCGTGGAAGGCGCCGGCCATGAAGGGGTTATCCTCCACCGCGTTGCAGAACACCACCAGTTTGGCGCAGCCGAAGCCGCCTCGGTCGGCGGTGGCGGCGGCCAGATCCTTGATAGTGCGGCCCATGAGGGCTACCGCATCCATATCAATGCCTGCCTTGGTGGAACCCACGTTGACGCTGGAACAGACAATGTCGGTGGTGGCAAGGGCCTCGGGAATGGAGCTGATGAGGATGCGGTCGGCATCCGTCATGCCCTTTTGCACCAGAGCGGAGAATCCGCCGATAAAGTTGACACCGGTGGCCTTGGCGGCCCGGTCCATGGCGGCGGCAAAGGGGGCGTAATTGTGCGCGTCACAGGCCGCACCCACCAGAGCGATGGGAGTGACCGAGATACGCTTGTTGACGATGGGAATACCGAACTCACGCTCGATGGCCTCGCCGGTGGAGACCAGATGCTCGGCGCTGCGGGTGATTTTGTCATACACTTTGTCACAGGCCGCCTTGATGTCGCTGCGAGCGCAGGACAGCAGGGAGATGCCCATAGTGATGGTGCGCACATCCAGATGCTGTTGGTCGATCATCTGAATGGTCTGCATGATCTCGTGTTGGTTGAGCATGGTGTTCACTCCTATGGTATCACGCTTCGCCTGTTCGCGACGCGCGGCTCCCCTCCGACTCGGAACACAAACAGCAAACTGTATTTGCTTGGTTTGCGTTCCTCGCTCCGGTTCATCCGCACTGCTCACGACGGCTCAGACGCTTAAATTCTGTGCATTGCATTAAAAATATCTTCTCTCTGGATGCGGATGGACAGACCCCGCTCCTCGCCGGCCTTGGCCAGAATGTCCGCCATGTCCCCAATGGAGGTGGGGCAGGCGGCGGTGTCCACCAGCATGACCATGGTGAAGTATTCCTGCAGCACGGTCTGGGTGATGTCCAGAATGTTGATGTTGTGCTCGGCCAGCAGGGCGCACACTGCGGCGGTGATGCCAACCTGATCCTTGCCGATGACAGTTACGATTGCTTTCATGGGAAACAGTCCTTTCTAATGGTCAGTTGAGTTCATCAAGGGTGAGTTCAAAGCCCGGCAGGAAATGTTCCATGAAGTACTTCAGGGCGGGAATTGGGTTCTGGCACAGGGCGGCGTAGGTCTGCTCCTTTGCCTTTTTGAACTCGGTGTTGCCGGCCTTGAGTTCCTCCACGCACTTGATGTAGGCGGACAGCTTGTCGGCGGCCTTGACGATGGCGTGTACTTCCGGGTCGGGGATGGTCACCGCCTCGTCAAAGTCGCAGCGCAGTTCCTGGGGCAGCATGGACAGCAGCTTTTGCTCCGCCACGGATTCCACCTGCTTATAGGCGGCCTGGATGTCCGGGTTGTCGTACTTGATGGGGGTGGGCATGTCACCGGTGAGGATCTCGCTGGCATCATGGTACAAAGCGGCCACCGCCACCGCGCCGGGGTCCACCTGAGCACCGTAAAAGCGGTTCTGGATGACCGCAAGGGCATGGGCCAGAACGGCTACCTGATGGGAGTGCTCCTGAATATTCTCCTGAAAGGTGTTGCGCATCAGGCCCCAGCGGTTGATGTACCGCATCCGGGACAGCATGGCGAAAAAGGGGTGGGACATAGGAAGTCCTCCTGTCTGTTTGTGTATTGAAGATTGTACCACACGGGAAGAAAAGTGTAAACGGAAAAGGAAGAAAAAGACGGCGGACATGGCTGTGGATGCGCTGACTCGTCCAAGTTGCCGCAGGGAGAAAAGAAAGCAAGCGGCGGGTGGTTTTCCTTGGCAATGGAGATGGATTGTGCTATAATAATAAATTGAAGAATTGTATAGAGGAGAGCCTCCATGGAACTGATTGAAAAGATGCTGTCCAGCCGGACGGTATTTGAGGGGAAGATCATCACCGTCAAGGTGGACAAGGCCCTGCTGCCCAATGGGGTCGAGGCCTCCCGTGAAGTGGTAGAGCACCCCGGTGGGGTGTGCATCCTGGCCTTGGAAGCGGACGGAACGGTTCCGCTGGTGCGTCAGTTCCGTTACCCGCTGGGTGACGTGATGCTGGAGTTGCCTGCGGGCAAGCTGGAGTATGGGGAGCAGCCCCGGCCCGCCGCCATCCGGGAACTGGGGGAGGAGGTCGGGCTGGAGCCCGGCGAGCTGACCGAACTGGGCTTTATCTATGTGTCCCCCGGCTTCTGCAAGGAGAAGCTGCACATGTATCTGGCCCGGAACGTGAAGACGGTCCCCGTTCACCCGGATGAGGACGAGTTTCTGGATATCGTGCACATGCCCTTCGCAGAGCTGGTGGAGATGGTCATGTCCGGTCAGATCACGGACGGAAAGACTGTGGCCACTGTACTGAAGACCAAGGTCCTGCTGGGCCTGTGATAGCCTGAGCAATATAATCCGAACCCGCTCTGCGGGGCGGATTTTCGCGCCAGACTTTATTTCATTCTTTGCCGGGCGCACAGCCCGGCCACATCATTCAATTTCGCCTGACACAAAAATACGCTCCCGCAGCGTCGAAGATTTCTGAATGTGTATAGGAAGGCAGAGCAAGGCGCTGACTTGCAGATGGGCTTTGCGCCCATAAAAGGCGGCAACGAAGCAATGCCAATGTATACACGTTCAGAAACGGGTTCGGATTATATTGCTCAGGCTAAGATTGGAAAGAGGTGCTTTGTATGGAAAAGACCATTCTGATCGTGGAAGATGAGACCAATATCGTTGACATTCTCTCCTTCAATCTGGAACGAGAGGGCTACAACACCATCGAGGCTTATGACGGCCAGACCGGTTTGCAGCTGGCCCGGGAGCAAAACCCGGACCTGATCCTTCTGGACCTGATGCTGCCCCAAATGAACGGCTTTGACGTGTGCAGGCAGCTGCGTGCCGATGGCTGTTCTACCCCCATCATCATGCTCACCGCCCGGGAGGAAGAGGCAGACAAGGTACTGGGGCTGGAACTGGGGGCAGATGACTATATCACCAAGCCCTTTGCCGTGCGGGAACTGATGGCTCGCATCAAGGCCAACATTCGCCGTGCGGGAATGCCCCCGGCGGTATCCGAAGATTCCTCCGGCCGTATGGCCTTTGGTCGTATCGTGATCGATACCGAGGGGGCTATGGTACAAAAGGACGGCGTGACGCTGGAGCTGAGCCAGCGGGAGTATGATCTGATCCGTTTTCTGGCCGCCCAGCCGGGCAAGGTGTTCTCACGGGAGGCCCTGATGGAGCACGTGTGGAATTATGCCGGCTATGTGGGTGACGTGCGGGGAGTGGACGTGGCAGTGCGCCGTCTGCGGGAAAAAATCGAGGACGACCCCGCCAACCCCGTCTTTATCGTGACCCGCCGGGGGCTGGGCTATCTGTTCAACGCATAAACCGCAAGGCTCCGATTTGCGGGATATTAGGATTTTCTGCCTGATTGGCGGTGAAAGGAGAGGAACCCATGCTGCGCAGTCTGCATATGAAGCTTGTGATGATCATGGTGCTGCTCATCCTGTCTTTGATGACGGTGGTGGGGGCGTTCCTCATTAATTCTGTGGTGGCCTTTTATCTGGATGACTTTTATACCCAGATCGGTACCGTGGTCAGCGGCCGGGACCTGTACCGGGACCTGACCCAGGAGACTGCGGCAGAACTGGCCGGAGAGGTCACCGGGTTGGAGATGATGGAGCGGGTTCTGGGTGCCTACGCCGGCGAGCTGGGCGTGAATGGCAGTAACCGCAACTATTATATCCTGGATGAAACCGGAGCATATCTGGCAGGCACGGATGATGAGTACGGACCAAGGCTGGAGTACACCGAAAATCTGATGGCTGTCATTCAGGACCGGAGTGTGGTGGGTGACAAGAGCAATGTGGCCGCGGACTACATGGACGTTGCCATCCCCATCGACCGGGGAAATGAACAGTACATCATTTACATCCGGGACAACAGGGACACGGTGGATGAGCTGAACAATCAGCTGTTCATTCTGATCATGCAGGCGCTGGTGTTTGGCCTTGTGATCTCGGTGCTGCTGTCCTTCCTGCTGTCCAAGACCATGGTCATCCCCATCCAACGGCTGACTGACGGCGCGGAGCGGGTGGCCGGAGGAGATTTTTCTGATAAGATTGAAGTCACCTCACGGGACGAGATCGGCGTGCTGACCAACACCTTCAATGACATGGCACGGCAACTTAAGGATACCATTCAGCAGGTGGAGAATGAGCGCAACAAGCTGGACACACTCTTTTTACACATGACGGACGGCGTGGTTGCCTTTTCCAGCCATGGAGAGGTCATCCACTCCAATCCTGCAGCGGCAGAGATGCTGCACGTGACCATGGATGAAAAAACACGCTATCAGGATATGTTCGGGGATATTGCCCCTCTGGACAGCGTGCTTGCCGCGCCGGACTATCTGGAGGGAGAACGGGAGGAAGACGGCCGCTATCTGGAGCTGCTGCTGGCCCCCTTCGACCGGGAAAATCAGGCGGGTGCGCTGGTGGTGATCCACGATGTGACCGCCCAGCGCAAAAACGAGGAGATGCGAAGGGAGTTCGTGGCCAATGTGTCCCACGAACTGCGCACCCCTCTGACCAACATTCGCAGCTATGCCGAAACCCTGTCGGAAAATGCCGGGGAAATGCCGCCCAATACGGAAAAGAAATTTTTGGCAGTTATTCTGAATGAAAGTGACCGTATGACCCACATCGTTCAGGATCTGCTCACCCTGTCCAGGTTTGACTCTGGCCACAGTGAGCTGAAACTGGGCCGGTTTTCCTTCACCGGAGCCATCAATGATCTTTACAACGCTGTATATATGGAAGCGCAGAAGCACGATCATACCGTGGAACTCAAACTGGAGCCGGAGCTGCCTGAAATCGTGGCCGACCGGGAGCGCATTTTGCAGGTGATGATGAACATCGTATCCAACGCCATCAAATACACACCCAACGGCGGCTATATCGTCATTTCCGCCGGTTGCACGGCCCAACAGGTGTGGATGGAGGTGGCCGATAATGGCATTGGCATCCCAAAAGAGGACCGGGGCCGCATCTTCGAGCGGTTCTATCGGGTGGATAAGGCCCGCTCGCGGGAGTCGGGCGGTACCGGCTTGGGGCTGTCAATCGCCAAGGAAATCATTGACCGGCACCAGGGTGTGCTCACCACGGTGGACAAGGAAGAACCCGGCCTGACCGTGCGCATGGAGCTGAAGATCGAGGGACCGGGCCATGGATAAGAGACGGCGCGTGGTAGAAACGCTAAAAAATCTGGTCATTGTGGCCCTGGCCTGCTGTGCCCTTTGGTTGGTGGGTGAAAGTCAGGTGTTTCAGGTGGCCGGGGTGCTGGGGCAGGCCCGGCAGGGTTCGGAAGAGATCGGATCCCCTAACGCTCAGGACCAAATGGTTCTGCCGGTGCGGATGGCGGTGATGAGCCAGAGCGGGTGTTGTGCCGTGCAGTATGGCAGCGGAGATATTTCCGGCACATTCAGCCGCATGGCCCCCCTGCTGAACGAGGGACTGTCCAGTGCCGGTGAGCCCAAACCCATCCGTGAAGAGGAATGGGAACGTGCGCTGACCAGTGCACCGGGGGTTTATTTTGACTTTCAGGGTGGGATCCCCCTCCGGGTGCTGACGGGCTGGCTGTCCGGTGGGGAGAATCCGAACCTGACGGCTACGGCCCGGCATCTAGTGCTGACCGCGGGCGTGGAGGACGCGGTGATGCTGGCCTATCGGGACGAGGACAGCGGGCAGTACTTTGCCTGCCAGGCCCAACTGGTCAACACCGGACACCTGCAAAGCGCGGTGGCCCAGGTCACGCCTAACGGCGCCATTTTTGCCTGCCAGGCGGCAAATTACCGGATGCTGGCACCCCACACGATCATAAGCGCACATACGCCCCAGCCCAGGGAGTATACTGCATCCAACCCATTGCCGGCGGATGAGGACGGCCGGCTGAACCAGCTGTTGGACACCCTGTCATTCCCGCTGGGGATTACCACCATTTATGAGACACCGGAGGGACGCCGGGCAAGAAGCGGAAATGATACACTGTCGGTGTCCAATGACGGACTGGTCACTTACCGTAGCACCCGGGAAGAGGAGCGCTATCCCGTTTCCGGTGGCGAGGGAAACAGCGACCTGTTTGCCGCGGTAGATGCGGCAGCGCAATTGGTCCGGGGCGCGCTGGATCTGTGGCAGGGGGAGAGTCGGGTTTGCCTGAGCCGGGTAGAGAACCGCGGAGAGGGAAGCTGGCAGATCGAGTTTTGCTATGTGCTTAACGATGCCCCTGTTCAGGTAGGGCAGCAGGGCTATGCCGCCGCGGTGCTGGCAGACCGGGGATTTATCACGGAGTTTGATTTACAGTTGCGTACCTATACCGGGATGGAGCAGACCACACTGATCCTGCCCCAGGAGCAGGCGGCTGCCGCGCTGGAAGAACTGGGGCGGGCGGGCAGCCAGCTTCAACTGCGCTATCAGGACAATGGAGAGCTTGTGCAGGCCGGTTGGATCGCTAACTAAGCGTTTGAGCCGTTGTGAGCAGCGCGGATAGACCGGAGCGAGGGCGCAAAACCGAAGTTGCCGAAGGCAACTGTTTCAAGCCCGAGCCGCAGGGAAGCCGCGCGTCGCGAACAGGGGGACAGGAAAGGAGGCAGAAAGCGTGGAAGGTACAAAAATAAAAAACATCGTTATCGTTATTCTGCTTCTGTTGAACGGATTTCTGCTTTTTTTGGTGGGCGGACGCTGGTTTGAGGACTCCCACAGTCACGAGTCGGCCCGCAGCAGTGCCATTCAGGTCATCCGAAACAGCGGTGTAATACTGGAAGAAAGTGCTGTCCCAAAAGAAATGTCCCTGACGCCCATGCAGGCACAGCGGGATTTGGAGCGTGAAAACAAACTGGCGGAGGGGCTGCTGGGCGGCGGCATAACTGTGGAAGCGCTGGGTGGTGAGGTATATCGCTATACCGGTGAGCACGGCTGGATCCAGTTCCACAGTACCGGAGAATTCATGGCTGAGTTTGAAGCAGAGTCCTTCCCGGTGAGCGGTGAGCCTGCACGATACGCCGCAGCAGTGCTGTCCACGCTGGACTTTGACGGGCAGGTGCTGGAGGACACGGTGGTGGATGCGGCGGGGGAAGTTACCTTCCGGCAGAGGCTGGGGGAGACTCCTTTGCTGGGGTGTCAGGCCACGGTGCATTGCCGGGATGGGAGCCTTGTAAGCATTACTCAGGGACGCCGCCTCCTGGGAGAGCCCCGAAAGACCGTTGGAGAGGAATCCATGTCTATCGCCACGGCCCTGATGCGGTTGTATAACGGATTGAAGGAGCTGGGGGACATCTATACCCGAATCGAGAGCATTACCCCGGCCTACACCATGAGTGTCAGTATCTCCGGCCCGGCCCGGCTTGACCCGGTCTGGTATGTGAAAACGGATACGGGCAACTATCAGATGGACACCCGCAACGGACGGATCAGCCGGGTGGGCGGTGCTGTGGCAACAGCAGACGCGCAAATTGCGCTGACAGAAGGATAAGATAAAATAACACAGGGTGCTGTCCAACTGGACAGCACCCTGTGTGTTGTTTTGAAATATGAGATGTTGTCATGCTGCGGCGGCTGCGCGACGGACGATAACTCCTCCGACTTCGCCAAAACCCAGTCTGCCCACTGGGCATCCTTGGGCTTTCGGCATCCGCTCCGGAGTTTATCGTCCTGCTCCGCTCACCTCCGCACTTCTATTACATCATGCCCATGCCGCCCATGTCAGGCATGGCGGGGGCAGCGGGAGCGGCGGGAGCGGGCTTGTCGGCCACCAGAGACTCGGTGGTCAGCAGGGTGGCGGCGATGGAGGCCGCGTTCTGCAGAGCGGAGCGGGTCACCTTGGTGGGATCAACGATGCCGGCGGTGATCATGTCCACATAGGTCTCGTTGTAAGCGTCGAAGCCGTAGCCGGTCTTACGGGCGTTCTTGATCTTTTCCAGAACCACGCTGCCGTCGATGCCGGCGTTGGTGGCGATCTGCTTGACGGGCTCGGTCAGGGCCTTGGCAATGATGCGCACGCCGGTCTTCTCGTCGCCCTCCACAGTGGCCAGCAGGGCCTCCACGGCGGGGATGGCGTTGACATAGGCGGTACCGCCGCCGGCCACGATGCCCTCCTCAACGGCGGCGCGGGTGGCGTTCAGGGCGTCCTCGATGCGCAGCTTCTTCTCCTTCATCTCCACCTCGGTGGCGGCGCCGACCTTGATGACGGCAACACCGCCGGACAGCTTGGCCAGACGCTCCTGCAGCTTCTCACGGTCGTAGTCGGAGGTGGTGGTCTCGATCAGGCTCTTGATCTGGGCGATACGGCCCTTGATGGCCTCAGGAGAACCGGCGCCGTCGACGATGATGGTGGTCTCCTTGGTGACCTTGACCTGACGGGCCTGGCCCAGCATGGGTAGCTGAGCTTCCTTCAGCTCCAGACCCACCTCAGCGGAAACCACGGTGCCGCCGGTCAGGATGGCGATATCCTGCAGCATCTCCTTGCGGCGGTCGCCGAAGCCGGGAGCCTTCACGCAGACCACATTCAGAGTGCCGCGCAGACGGTTGACGATCAGGGTGGACAAAGCC